>NZ_JBHXEM010000101.1:0-32381 GCF_042724755.1 Kitasatospora sp. NPDC127067
GGGGGGGGGGGGGGGTGTGTGTGTCGGCGCCCCCCCCCCCCCCCCACTCCCGGTGCCCGGGCACCGCTGCCGACCGGCGCCGCCGTCAGCCGAGGGCGGCCAACAGCCGCCGTTCCTTGGCGGGTTCGAGGCCCTGCCGCACCGCCGCCCCCGGCCGCCCCTTGCGCCCCTCGGCGTCGGTGTCCTCGACCGGCCCGCGCCGCCGCAGCCACTCCCAGGTGTCCCGCGCCGTCTCGGCGAACGGGCGGCAGCGCAGCCCGGCCGCCTCCGCCCGGCCGGTGTCGGCCAGCCAGGCGCCCGCCATCTCGGGCAGGTCCGGTGCCCAGAAGGGGAGTTCGGTCCACGCGCCCACCTGGTCCGGCCCCTCGGCGAGCAGCGGCTCGTCCGGCACCCAGACCAGCTCGGTGTCCGCGGCCCCCGCGACCTCCCGGCAGGTCGCCAGCCACTCGCCGAAGCTCAGCCGCCCGGGCGGCGCCGTGGTGATGTAGCGCCCCGCCGTCCCGGCCGTCAGCAGGTCCAGCCCGAAGCCGGCGAAGTCCCGGACGTCGATCACCTGCATGGTCCGCCGAGGATCCCCCGGGGCCAGCACCCGCCCACCGCGCGCCATCCGCTCCAGCCACCAGGGCAGTCGGCCGCCGAACTCGTACGGTCCGACGAGCAGTCCGCTGTTCAGCACCAGCGTGCGCCCGGCGCCGAACCCCGCCAGCACGGCGCGCTCGCAGCCGGCCTTCAGGGCGGTGGCGGGCGGCTGGCCGGGCGGGGTGTCGGCGGGGCAGGGGTGCAGTGCGGAGTCCTCGTCGACCGCCCGGGCGGGCCAGTCGGCGAAGGCGTGCACGGAGGAGACGAAGGTGTAGTGGCCGGCCCGCTCGCGCAGCAGCCGGGCGCTGAGCGCGGCCTGGGCGGGCTGTTGGGCGGAGGTGTCGACGACGGCGTCCCAGCTGCGGCCGTCCACCAGCCGGGTGAGGTCCCCGGCACTGTCGCGGTCGCCCCGGACCGCCTCGACGCCGGGCAGGTCGGCGGCGCTGCGACCGCGGTTGAAGGTGGTCACCCGGTGGCCCCGGGCGAGGGCCTCGGCAGCGTAGGCCCGTCCCAGGAAGGACGAGCCCCCAAGCAAGAGGATCTTCATACCGAGGACCCTCTCCCGGCCGCACCGCCCGTACGCCCGGATTCGCGGTCAGCAGATGCCGGGCCGGAGAAGTCGGGCTGCAGAAGTCGAGTCACGGGTGTCGGGACACTGGTGTCGGGTCACGGGCGTCCGGTCACGGGTGTCGGATCGCCGGATGCCGCGGGGCGTCCGGTCCGACATGCCGCCCCACCCGGCCCCGCTTAGCATCCGAGGTGTACCGCGGTCGGCGACCGAACCCCGGTCCGGCGCCCGCCCGGAGCACGGCCCGGACGGCGGACCCGCCGGCCGCCGCCGGAGACGAACGGCCCGCCGACGCCGAGCACTCCGCCGACCGGCTGCCCGCCCCGGACGAAGGACCCGCGATGAACCAGCCCGAGCTGGAGGCCCTGGCCGCCGACGCGTACGTCTACGGCTACCCGCTGGTCGCCGGCCTCACCATGGTCGAGCGCTTCGCCCGCGGCGGCCTGGGCACCCTGCCGGCGGCGCCGTTCAACCACATCAGCCACGCCACCCGGCTGGCCGGTCCGGCCGACCGCTTCGTCTCGGTCAACAACGACACGATCTACTCGATCGCCCAGCTCGACCTCTCCGAAGGCCCCCAGGTGCTGCGCGTCCCGGACACCGCGGGCGCCTACTACGTGCTGCAGATCATCGACGCCTGGACGGACAACGTCGCCTACCTCGGCCGCCGGGCCACCGGCACCGGCGCGCAGACCTGGCTGATCGTCCCACCAGGCTGGCACGGCACCCCGCCGGACCCGAACCGGGTGATCGAGCTGCCGACCACCGTCGGCACCCTCGTCGGCCGCTTCGCCTGCACCGGGCCGGAGGACCTGCCCAGGGTCCGGGCCCTCCAGTCCGCCCTGGAACTGGAGCCGCTGGAACCCGGCGGCCTGGTCGCCGGACTGCCCGAGCCGGACGGGGACGTCCCCGAGCGGCTGGCCTTCTTCGAACGGCTGCGGGTCTGGATGCAGGCCCTCCCGCCCGCCACCGCGGACATCGAGTACCAGCGCCGCTTCGCCCCGCTCGGCCTGCTGGACGACGGCGCCTCGCCGTACCGCTCGGCCGCCCCCGAATGGACGCTGACGCTGGCCAAGGGCCTGGCCGCCGGCCGCGAACGGGTCGAGGACGCCACCCGCCCGCCCGAGGACCACCCGCCCGGCGAGTGGCGCAGCACGCTCCACCTGTTCGACTACAACACCGACCACCTGGGCCCCGGCACCCTGGACGATCCCGAGTGGCGCATCCCCGACCGCCGCGCCGCCTACCTCAGCCGGGCCGCCGCCGCCCGGGCCGGCCTCTGGGGCAACCACGCCTACGAGGCCTCGTACGCGATGACCTACGACGACTCCGACGGCCGACCCCTCACCGGGGCCCACGACTACACCCTGCGCTTCGACCAGCCGCCCCCGGCCGGGGCCTTCTGGTCCGTCACGATGTACTCCGTCCCGGACTACTACCTGGTGGAGAACCCGATCGACCGCTACTCGATCGGCGACCGCACCCCCGGCCTCGTGCACGCCGAGGACGGCTCCCTCACCCTGGCCCTCCAGCACGACCAGCCCGAGGACCCGGCCGCCGCCGCCAACTGGCTCCCCACCCCGCCCGGCGAGTTCCGCCCCATCCTCCGCATCTACCAGCCCGAGCCCGCCGTCCTGGACGGCAGCTACCAGCCCCCGCCGATCCACCGGGCCTGACACCCCGCAACCCGACCTCGCCCGGAGAGCTCGTGCCCGCCGTCCCGGACGGCAACCGCCGGCCCCCCAGACGCCCCGCGGCACGCCCACCACGCCCTCGGCCTCTCCCGCTGGCGTGCTGGCTCCGCACCTCGCACGAGAAGTCGGCCCGCTCGACTTTTCGTGCGCCCTTGGCCCGGCTTCTGGGGGTGGCAGTGGCCGGCTGGTCTGCATGGCCGCCGATGCCCGACTCGCTGCGCGTGAGAAGTCGACAGGGCCGACTTCTCACGGCGCTCCTTCGCCGGATTCCGCGAGGGGTGGGAGGGCCGGGGCGCCGTACTCGGCTGGTGCCCGTCGCTGCTGTGCGCGAGAAGTCGACCGGGCCGACTTCTCGCGCGCCCGGGTGCCCCGGCGGGCTGTGGTGTCAGCGAGGTGGCGGTGGGGTGTTCGGGCCGGGGGCGGTGGTGGCCGTGCCCGAGCCGGTCGGCGGGCCGGTCGGCGGGCCGGACGGCGAGGGGGACGACGTGGGCGGGCTCGACGTGGTGGGGGCCGCCGTGGGCGAGGTGGCGGCTGAACCGGTCGGCGTCGACGTCGGCGCCGGTGTCGAGGACGGCGACGGATCGGCCGGGGAGGAGGCGGAGCCACCGCGGTTGTGCGGCCCGCCCTCCAGGGTGACCACCGCCTGCGAGGGCGGCAGCGCGATCCGGGCGGTCCAGTGCGCGGTCGGCGCCTGGTCCTCGTCCACGGTGACGATCACGGTGATCCGTTGGCCGGGCGCCAGGGTGCCGGAGTCGCGGCTGAGCCGGAGCCAGCCGGCCTCCGTCACCGCGTGCCAACGGATCTCGGTGGTGCCGGAGTTGGTGAGGGTGAGGATGGTCCGGCTGCCGTACTCGCCGGCCTCGACGGTGAGCAGCCCGGCCGGGGCGGGTTCTCCGGTGCCCGTCGCGGAGGCCCGGTCGACGGATGGGGCCGGTGCGGCGACCAGGGCCGGGCTGTCGAGCGGGGTCGCGCCGTGGGCCGGGACCGGGATCACCGAGCCCTGGAAGGTGAGCCGCGGAAACCCGGGAAGCAACGTTTCTGCACCGTCCACACCGGCACCATCCGCGACCATCCCGGCCCCGGCCCCAGGCCCAGCCCCCGCCAGCTCCAGCCCGGGCATGCCGGGCGCACCCGACCCCGTCGGGCCGTCCACCGCGGGCCGTGGTTCCTGCCCGGCGGGCCGCCCGGCCCCGTCCACCCGCACCGCCGACACCGAGGCCGCGGAACCCGAGCCGCCACCGCCCCGGTGCCCGGCCCAGAGCGCGATCACCGGCGCCGCCAGGACGGCCGCGAGCACCCCGGTGGTCACCACCCGCCGGCGCACCGCCAGCCCGCGCCCCGCGTCCGGCGCCCGGTGCCGGGGGAAGCCGCTCTGGTCGAACCGCAGCCCCGGCTCCGCCACCCGGGCCGCCGTCGCCGGAGCATCCGCCGCCAGAACGGCAGCCGCCCGGGCGGTCGCCGCGCCGGTGACCGCGCCGGTGACCGCGCCGGTCCCGGAGGTGTCCACCGGAGCGCGCAGCAGCGCCAGCCCCGACAGCCCGGCCGCACCCTCGGCGGCCTCGTGCGCGGCCACCCGCTCCGCCGTACCCCGGCAGGTCGGGCAGTCCAGCACGTGCTGCACCAGTTCCCGTCGCAGGGCCGGGCCGAGCACCCAGTCCCGCCAGGACTCCGCCCCGGCGCCGCCGAGTCGGTCCAGCTCCGGGCAGCTGCCCACGCCGAGCACCAGCAGCGCCGCCCTGGTCCGGGCGACCTCGGCCTCGGCTCCGGCCAGCAGCGCGCGGGTCCGCTCGAACGGCAGGCCCAGCACCGCCGCCACCTCCAGCGGGGTCAGCCGGTGCCGGACGGACAGCTCCAGTGCCTCGCGCTGTTCCGGGTCGGTGCCGGCGGCCTCGGGCCAGGCGAGTGAGGACAGCTCGCGCCGCCGCCGGGCCGTCTCGGCCTCGGTCTCGTCCGTCTCGGCCTCGTCCGGTGCGGCGCCGGCCGCCGCCGCCCGCCCGGTCGCGGTCCCGGTCCCGGCACCCGCTACGGCCGGGCCACCGTCCGCGAGCCGCCGCAGGCAGCAGTACCGGGCGAGCGAGAACAGCCAGGCGCGCAGCAGCCCGGGCTCGGCGAGCCGGGCGCCGTGCCGCCGGGCCAGTTCGCGGACCTCGCGCAGGGCGTCGGCGGCCGCGTCGTGCTCGCAGAGCACCGAGAGGCAGTAGGTGAACAGGCCGTCCACCTGCCGGTCGTACGCCGCGAGCGCGGCGCCGGTCCGCTGCTCGACGGGCGCAGCCGAGCCTGCGGCCCCGGCCGAGCCCGCGGCCCCGGCCGACTCGGCGGGCCCGACCGGTCCGGTCAGCCACCGAGACCTCCCCGGCCGGCCCGACCACCCCGGCCCGACCGCCCCGGTCGGCCCAACAGTTCTCGTCGTCACCCGTCCGACGGTAGAGAACGCGGACGGCTGACTCCGACCATTCGCCGCGTATGTACTTCTTTCGGGTAACAACATCGTCCATCTGTCTGGATGCGCGGCGGGCCCGCCGGCGGCCCGTCGTTGTCACACCCAGGCGCTACGGTGGGCCGCATGCCTCCGCGTTCCAAGACCACCGCCAAGCCCCGCCCGGCGTACCGATGCACCGAGTGCGGCAACCAGCTGCCCAAGTGGGTCGGCCGCTGCCCGGAGTGCAACGCCTGGGGCACGGTCGAGGAGTACGGCGCGGTGCCGATCCGCACGACGGCAGCCGGTCCGGTCAGCGCGCCCGCCCGCCCGATCGCCCAGGTGGACGGCCAGGTCGCGACGGCCCGTTCGACGGGCGTGCCGGAGCTGGACCGGGTGCTCGGCGGCGGCCTGGTGCCCGGCGCGGTGGTGCTGCTGGCGGGCGAGCCCGGCGTCGGCAAGTCCACCCTGCTGCTGGACGTCGCCGCGAAGGCGGCCACCGCGCAGCACCGCACGCTCTACGTCACCGGCGAGGAGTCGGCCGGCCAGGTCCGGCTGCGCGCGGACCGGATCAACGCCCTCTCCGAGCACCTCTACCTCGCCGCCGAGCAGGATCTCGGTGCGGTGCTCGGGCACATCGAGGCGGTCAACCCCGGCCTGCTGATCCTGGACTCGGTGCAGACCATCGCCTCCGCGGAGCTGGACGGCGCCCCCGGCGGCCCGGCCCAGGTCCGCGAGGTGGCGGGCGCGCTGATCCGCGCGTCCAAGGAGCGCGGCATGGCCACCCTGCTGGTCGGCCACGTCACCAAGGACGGCCAGATCGCCGGCCCGCGCCTGCTGGAGCACCTGGTGGACGTGGTGCTGAGCTTCGAGGGTGACCGGCACGCCCGGCTGCGGCTCATCCGCGGGGTCAAGAACCGCTACGGCGCCACCGACGAGGTGGGCTGCTTCGAGCTGCACGACGAGGGCATCGTCGGCCTGGCCGACCCGTCCGGCCTCTTCCTGACCAGGCGTGACAAGCCCGTTCCCGGCACCTGCCTCACCGTCACCCTGGAGGGCAAGCGCCCGCTGGTGGCCGAGGTGCAGGCGCTGATGGTGGATTCGCAGATCCCCTCGCCGCGGCGCACCACCTCGGGCCTGGAGTCCCCCCGGATCGCGATGATCCTGGCCGTGGTCGAGCGGCACGGCGGGGTGAAGCTCGGCAAGCAGGACATCTACACCGCGACGGTCGGCGGGGTGAAGCTGACCGAGCCGTCCGCGGACCTCGCGGTGGCGCTCGCGGTGGCCAGCTCGTCCACCGACACCCCGCTGCCCAGCAACCTGGTGGCGATCGGCGAGGTCGGCCTGGCGGGCGAGGTGCGGCGGGTGACGGGTGTGCAGCGGAGGCTCGCCGAGGCGCACCGGCTGGGCTTCACCCACGCCCTCGTCCCGCCGGACCCGGGCAAGGTGCCGCCGGGCATGAAGGTGGTCGAGGTGGCCGACATCGGCGAGGCGCTGCGGGCCATCCCGGGCCGCCGCCGTTCGGCCGCCAAGCCGCGCACCGAGCCGCGCGGTGAGGCACCGTCGGCGCCGCCGGCCCCGCGTTCCGCCCGGGCCGCGGACCGCCCCGCGGCGTACCCCGAGGAGCTGATGGAGGGCTGGGAGCCGCTGGACTCCGACGAACTGCGCTGACCCAAGCCCTGCCGAAGCCACACACAGTTAGACTTTCCCCAGTCTCATTGGCCAAAAGGCAGTACCGAGCGGTACTGAGCGACAGAGCAACAGACCGCGGACCGGCGCACGGCGTGAGGCGCGCGGCACGGGTCGACCGGAGGAGTCACGTGGCAGCCAGCGACCGGGGGGCGGACAAGGCCTCCCGCGAGGAGGCCCTGCTGCGGGCCTCCCTCACCGCCATCGCGCCCGGTACCGCGCTTCGTGACGGCCTGGAGCGGGTCCTGCGGGCCAACACCGGCGGTCTGATCGTGCTGGGCTTCGACAAGACCGTCGAGTCCCTGTGCACCGGCGGCTTCGTCCTGGACGTCGAGTTCAGCGCCACCCGGCTGCGCGAGCTGTGCAAGCTCGACGGCGCGGTGGTGCTCGACAAGGACATCACCAAGATCGTCCGGGCCGGCGTGCACCTGATGCCGGACTCGACCATCCCCACCGACGAGACCGGCACCCGCCACCGCACCGCCGAGCGGGTCAACCGGCAGACCGGCTACCCGGTGGTCGCGGTCTCGCACTCGATGCGGCTGATCGCGATGTACGTCAACGGCACCCGCCGGGTGCTGGAGGACTCCACCACCGTCCTGTCCCGCGCCAACCAGGCGCTGGCCACCCTGGAGCGCTACAAGCTGCGCCTGGACGAGGTGGCCGGCACGCTCTCCGCGCTGGAGATCGAGGACCTGGTGACGGTCCGGGACGTCACCGCCGTGGCCCAGCGCCTGGAGATGGTCCGGCTGATCGCCACCGAGATCGCCGGCTACGTGCTGGAGCTCGGCATCGACGGCCGGCTGCTCTCGCTCCAGCTGGACGAGCTGATCGCGGGCGTGGAGCCGGAGCGCGAGCTGGTCGCCCGGGACTACTTCCCGGAGCGGGCCGCCAAGAAGGGCCGGACGGTCACCGAGGTGCTGGCCGACCTGGAGGCGCTCACCCACGCCGAGCTGCTGGACCTCCAGACCGTCGCCAAGGCGCTCGGCTACTCGGGTTCGCCGGAGTCGCTGGACTCCGCCGTCTCGCCGCGCGGCTACCGCCTGCTGGCGAAGATCCCGCGCCTGCCCAACACGGTCATAGAGCGCCTGGTCGAGCACTTCGGCGGCCTCCAGAAGCTGCTCGCCGCGAGCATCGACGACCTGCAGACCGTCGAGGGCGTCGGTGAGACCCGCGCCCGCTCGGTCCGCGAGGGCCTGTCCCGCCTTGCCGAATCGTCCATCCTGGAGCGCTACGTCTGACCTGACGCGCGGTTGCCGAGGAGGGTCTTGACGTCCGAGGCGAGCCCGTTGTCCGGGTTCACCCGGTATCCGAGCTCGTAGAGGGTGTCCTTGTCCCAGTTGGTGGTGCGCAGCCGGACCGGGACGTCGCCGGGGTGGGCCTGGAGGGCGAGCTTGAGTTCGGCGACCACCTGGGGGTTGATCCGGGCGGCCGGGACGGTGATGTGCACCGGCGGCTTGGTGCCGAGCTCGGCGGAGGAGACGTCGAGGGTGGTGATCTCCTGGCCGAAGACGCTCAGGGATCCGTCGCGTTCGTTGAGCCGGCCGCGGATCGAGATGACGTTGTCCTCGATCATCTGCTCGGCCATGAGGTTGTAGGTCGCGGGGAAGAACAGCACCTCGACGGAGCCGTCGCGGTCGGCGAGGGTGATGATGGCCCACGCGTTGCCGGCCTTGTTGATCCGCCGGTCGACGCCGGTGATCAGGCCGGAGAGGCGCACCTCGCCCTCGGAGCGGCCGGAGCCGAGGAGTTCGGCGATCGAGGTGTCGCGGCTCTGGGAGAGGATGTGCTCGGCGCCGTCGAGCGGGTGGCTGGAGACGTAGAGGCCGAGCATCTCGCGTTCCAGGGCGAGGAGTTGGCGGCGGGGCCATTCGTTCTCGGTGAGCTGGAAGTCCAGCCCGATGCCGGGTCCGTCGTCGCCGGTGTCGAGGGCGCCGAAGAGGTCGTCCTGGCCGATGGCCTGTTGCTTCTTCAGCCCGGTGACGGCGTCGATCGCGCTCTCGTGCACGGTGCTGAGCGAGAGCCGGGTGTGGCCGAGGGAGTCGAAGGCGCCCGCCTTGACGAGGGAGTCGATGGTGCGCTTGTTGCACACCACCAGTTCGACCTTGTCCAGGAAGTCGGCGAAGGAGGTGTACTTGCCCTGCTCGCCGCGGGTGCGCACCAGGGACTCGATCACGGGTACGCCGACGTTGCGCACGGCCTTGAGGCCGAACCGGACGTCGCTGCCGACGGCGGTGAAGTCGACCACGGACTCGTTGACGTCGGGGGAGAGGATCTTGATGCCCATCTGCCGGCACTCGGCCAGGTAGACCGCCATCTTGTCCTTGTCGTCGGCGACCGAGGTGAGCAGCGCGGCCATGTACTCCGCGGGGTAGTTGGCCTTGAGGTAGGCGGTCTGGTAGGAGACCAGGCCGTACGCGGCGGAGTGCGATTTGTTGAACGCGTAGCCGGCGAACGGGACCAGGACGTCCCAGACCGCCTGGATGGCTTCGTCGGAGTAGCCGCGCTCCTTGCAGCCGGCGTGGAAGGGGACGAACTCCTTCTCCAGCACCTCCTTCTTCTTCTTGCCCATCGCCCGGCGGAGCAGGTCGGCCTGGCCGAGCGAGTAGCCGGCGAGCACCTGGGCGGCGCGCTGGACCTGCTCCTGGTAGACGATGAGGCCGTAGGTGGGGCCGAGGACGTCCTTCAGCGGCTCCTCCAGCTCGGGGTGGATCGGGATGATCTCCTGCTGGGCGTTCTTGCGGAGCGCGTAGTTGGTGTGGGAGTTCATGCCCATCGGGCCGGGCCGGTAGAGCGCGGAGACGGCGGAGATGTCGGCGAACTCGGTGGGCTTCATCAGCTTGAGCAGGGCGCGCATGGGGCCGCCGTCGAGCTGGAACACGCCTAGGGTGTCGCCGCGGGCCAGCAGCTGGTAGGTGGTGGGGTCGTCGATCGGGATCTTCTCGATGTCGACGTCCACGCCCCGGTTGGCCTTGACGATCTTGATGCAGTGATCGATGATGCCCAGGTTCCGCAGCCCCAGGAAGTCCATCTTGATCAGGCCCATGGCTTCGCACGACGGGTAGTCGAAGCCGGTGATGATCACGCCGTCCTTGTCCCGCATGTGCAGCGGGATGAGGTCGAGCAGCGGCGTCGAGGAGAGGATGACGGCGGCGGCGTGCACACCGGTGCCGCGGATCAGGCCCTCGATGCCCAGTCCGGTGTCGATGATCTTCTTGACGTCGGACTCGTTCTCGTACAGCGAGCGGATCTCGGTGCCCTCGTTGTACCGCGGGTGCTTCTCGTTGAAGAGGTCCGCCAGCGGGACGCCCTTGCCCATGACGTCCGGCGGCATCGCCTTGGTGATCCGGTCGCCCATCGCGAACGGGTAGCCGAGGATGCGGTTGGCGTCCTTGACGGCGGCCTTGGCCTTGATCGTGCCGAAGGTGTTGACCTGGGCGGTGTAGGCGGAGCCGTACTTCTCGGTGACGTAGCGCACCATCTGGTCGCGCTGGCGGTCGTCGAAGTCGATGTCGACGTCCGGGGGGTTGATGCGCTCGGGGTTCAGGAACCGCTCGAACAGCAGGTCGTGCTCCAGCGGGTCCAGCTCGGTGATCCGGGTCAGGTAGGAGACCATCGAGCCGGCCGCCGAGCCTCGGCCCGGGCCGACCGGGATGCCGTTGTCCCGGGCGTACTGGCAGATGTCGGCGACCACGAGGAAGTAGGCGTCGAAGCCCATCGGGGAGATGACGCCCATCTCCAGTTCGACCCGGTCCAGCACCTCCTGGCTCGGGTTGTCGCCGTAGCGGTGCTTGAGGCCGGCGGCGATCTTCTGGCGCAGGAACGAGGCCTGGGTCTCGCCCTCCGGCACGTCGAACTGCGGCATCCGGTCGACGTAGTTGAAGACCTCGTCGTACGACTCGACCCGCTCGGCGATCGCGAGCGTGTTGTCGCAGGCCTCCGGCAGTTCGCGGAAGAGCTCGCGCATCTCCTCGGCGGTCTTCACGTAGTAGCCGCTGCCGTTGAACTTGAACCGGTTCGGGTCGTCCTTGTTCTTGCCCACGCCGACGCAGAGCAGGCTGTCGTGGGCGTCGGCCTGGTCGGCGGTCACGTAGTGCGAGTCGTTGGTGGCCAGCAGCGGGATGTTCAGCTGCTTGGCCAGGCGCAGCAGGTCCTCGCGGACGTCCCTCTCGATGGACAGGTCGTGGTCCATCAGCTCCAGGAAGTAGTTCTCCTTCCCGAAGATGTCCTGGTAGGCGCCGGCGGCCTTGACGGCCTCCTCGTACTGCCCGAGCCGCAGCCGGGTCTGCACCTCGCCGGAGGGGCAGCCGGTGGTGGCGATGATGCCGGTCGCGTTGGCGGCGATCAGCTCGCGGTCCATCCGGGGCTTCATGTAGTAGCCCTCCATCGACGCGAGCGAGGAGAGCTTGAAGAGGTTCCGCAGACCGGTGGCGTTCTGTGCCCACATGGTCATGTGGGTGTAGCGGCCGCCGCCGGAGACGTCCTTGCCGCCCTCGCCGTCGGCGCCGGACGGGCGCTGGCCGCCCGGCGACCAGAACACCTGCTTCTTCAGGAAGCGGGAGGCCGGGGCGACGTACGCCTCGATGCCGATGATCGGCTTCACCCCGGTCTTCGCGGCGGAGTGGAAGAACTCGTAGGCGCCGAACATGTTGCCGTGGTCGCTCATCGCGATGGCGGGCATACCCTGTCTCTCCGCCTCGGCGAAGAGCTTGCCGTTCTTCGCCGCCCCGTCCAGCATCGAGTACTCGGTGTGGACGTGCAGGTGCGCGAAGCTGTCGGACACGGCGCTGTGCTCCAGGAAGGGGTGTCGGTCGGGGAGCGTCCCACGCTAGCCGATCGGCGGGGGCGACGCGCCGGGCCGGGGCCCCGTTGCCGGGACCTTGACGCATCCTCCCCGGTTCCCCGACGGGCGACGGCACGTCCGGGTAGGGTGGGGCCCGTTTGCCCGGGGGCGCGGCGCGGGGGGCGCGGCGGAGGCAGGACGACGCGAGGGACGGCCCGCCAACTCGGCTGCCGGGCAGTCGGATTGTGCAGCATGGAGCAGCGGGGCCCGGGGTCGGGTCTCGCCGGACCCGGCCGCACGCGCGGTGCGGCCGGGCCCTCGGGCGCGGCGGTCAGCTCAGGGTGCGGATCGCGGCGGCGTCGTAGGGGCGCAGGTCGTCGAAGCGGCCGGAGAGGACCTTGGCGGCCCACTGCGGGTCCTGGAGCAGGGCGCGGCCGACGGCGACCAGGTCGAACTCGTCGCGCTCCAGCCGGTCGAGCAGGTTGTCGATGCCCCGGACCGGGGAGCCCTCGCCCGCGAACGCGCGGACGAAGTCGCCGTCGAGGCCGACCGAGCCGACGGTGATGGCGGGGCGGCCGGTGAGCTTCCTGGTCCAGCCGGCGAGGTTGAGGTCCGAGTCCTCGAACTCGGGGACCCAGTAGCGGCGGGTCGAGGCGTGGAAGGCGTCGACGCCGGCCGCGGCGAGCGGGGCGAGGATCGCCTCCAGCTCCTGGGGGGTCTCGGCGAGACGGGCCTCGTAGTTCTCCGACTTCCACTGCGAGTAGCGGAAGATCACCGGGAACTCCGGGGAGACGGCCTCGCGCACCGCGGCGACGAGCTCGGCCGTGAACGCCGTCCGGGCGACCGCGTCGCCCCCGTAGGCGTCGGTGCGGCGGTTGGTGCCCGCCCACAGGAACTGGTCGAGCAGGTAGCCGTGCGCGCCGTGCAGTTCCACGCCGTCGAAGCCGATCCGCTCGGCGGCCGCGGCGGCCTCGGCGAACGCGCCGATGACGGCGTCCAGGTCGGCCCGGGTCATCGCCCGTCCGGTTCCCTCGGTGCCGTCCAGCCGGATCCCGGACGGGCCGACGGCGGGGGCGTCGGCGAACGGCGGGTCGCCCTGCTTGCGCACCATGCCGATGTGCCAGAGCTGCGGCACGATGGTGCCGCCAGCCGCGTGGACGTCCTCGGCGACGCGGGCCCACCCGGCCAGCTGCTCCTCGCCGTGGAAGCGCGGGATGTCGTCGCTCTGGCCGGCCGACTCGTGGCCGACGTACGTGCCCTCGGTGACGATCAGGCCCACGCCGGCGGCGGCGCGGCGGGCGTAGTACGAGCGCACGTCCTCGCCGGGCACGCCGCCGGGGGAGAACCTGCGCGTCATCGGCGCCATCGCGATGCGGTTGGGCACGGTCAGCCCGTTGATCGTGACGGGCCGGGACAGGATCCCGGCCGCGCGGGAGGCCGGGTTCTCGGTGACGGTCATGGGATTCCTCGCGGTAGCGGCAGCGATGGCGTGCGCCGGGGCGGAAGCGGTCGCCCGTGCCAACCACCCCGGCGGCCCCCGCATTTCGCCGACCGCGCCCGACCCGCTGTGATCCGCGCCACTGCGCGCCGCGCGCCGCAGGGCCGCACCCCCTCGGGGCCGGGGCGCGGCCGCCCGCCGGCCGTGCCGCGCGCGACGGGTGAGCCGCAGGCCTGCCTGCCGGGGAGGCTGCCAGCGCTCTGCCAGGGGTCTGCCAGCGAGGTGCGGAACGGTGGGAAGCGTCGGGAGGAGCGCCGCGACCGAGGAGCGCGCGACCGCCCGGCCACGGACGAAAGGACTCCCGCATGACTCGCGCATCCCGTCCCACCGGCCCCGTCGAGGGCCGCCGCCGGCCGAGGGCGTCCCGCACGGCGGGGCACCGCGTGGCAACCGCCTGGCGTCTGGGCGCGGGGGCGGTGGGCCCCGCCCCGGAGGGCGCCCCGGCCCCCCCCCCCCCGTCCCCCCCCCCCGCCCCCCGGGGGGGGGCCCTCCCGCGCCGCCGCGCTGTCCGGCGCGTCGTCAGCTCCCCAGCACCTTGCCGAGGTCGTACGAGACCGGCTCCTCCAACTGCGCGTAGGTGCAGCTCTCCGGCGTACGGTCCGGCCGCCAGCGGCGGAACTGCGCGGTGTGCCGGAACCGGGTGCCCTCCATGTGGTCGTACGCGACCTCGACCACCCGCTCGGGGCGCAGCGCGATCCAGGAGAGGTCCTTGCCGCCGGTCCAGCGGCTGACCGCGCCGGGCAGCCGGCCCTCGGCGTGCGCGGCCTCGTCCGCCCAGCCGCCCCAGGGGTGCTGCGAGAGGTCCTCCATCCGCAACGGGGCCAGTTCCTCGACGAGTTCGCGCCGACGGGCCATCGGGAAGGCGGCGCAGACCCCGACGTGCTGGAGCCTGCCGTCCCCGTCGAAGATGCCGAGCAGCAGCGAACCGACCACCGGGCCGCTCTTGTGCTCGCGGTAGCCGGCCACCACGCAGTCGGCGGTGCGCTCGTGCTTGATCTTGTACATGGTCCGCTCCCCCGGCCGGTACGGCTGGTCCAGCGGCTTGGCGACCACCCCGTCCAGGCCGGCGCCCTCGTACTCGGCGAACCAGGTCCGGGCGAGGTCGAGGTCGGTGGCGGCGGGGGCCGTGAACACCGGGTCGGCGGCGTCGGCGAGCGCGGCCTCCAGGGCCGGGCGGCGCACCGACAGCGGCTCGTCCAGCAGGCTCTCCTCCCCGAGGGCGAGCAGGTCGAAGGCGACGAAGGAGGCCGGAGTCCGCTCGGCGAGCAGCCTGACCCGGCTCGCGGCCGGGTGGATGCGCTCCAGCAGCTCCTCGAAGCGCAGCCGGCCGTCCCGGGCGATCACCACCTCGCCGTCCAGCACGCAGCGCGGCGGCAGCTCCCGCTTGAAAGCCTCGACCAGCTCGGGGAAGTACCTGGTCAGCGGCTTTCCGGTGCGACTGCCGAGCTCCACCTCGTCCCCGTCGCGGAACACGACGGAGCGGAAGCCGTCCCACTTCGCCTCGTACTGCATCCCGGGCGGGATCCTGGCCACCGACTTGGCGAGCATCGGCGCCACCGGCGGCATCACGGGCAGGTCCATGCGTCCGATCCTCGCCCGCATCGCCCCGGAGCGCGCGCCGGGCGCCCGGCGCTTAGCGTGTGGGGCATGGGCTCAGCCGTGGAACTGGAAGTCGCCGGGCGCACCGTCCGACTGTCGAACCCGGACAAGGTGTACTACCCCGAGCGCGGCTTCACCAAGCTGGACGTCGCGCAGTACTACCTGGCCGTCGCCGACGGGGTGCTGCGCGGTCTCCGCGACCGGCCGACCACCCTGCAGCGCTTCCCGGACGGCGTGGACGGCGAGTTCTTCTACCAGAAGCGCGCCCCCAAGGGCCTGCCGGAATGGCTGCCCACCGCCCGGATCGAATTCCCCTCCGGCCGCTCCGCCGACGAGATCTGCCCCACCGAGCCGGCCGCCGTGCTGTGGGCCGCCAACCTGGGCTGCCTCACCTTCCACCCCTGGCCGGTGCGGCGCTCCGACACCGGCCACGTCGACGAGCTGCGGATCGACCTCGACCCGCAGCCCGGCACCGACTTCCACGACGCCGTCCGCGCCGCCCACGAACTGCGCGCCCTGCTGGAGGAGTACGGGCTGCGCGGCTGGCCCAAGTCCTCCGGCGGGCGAGGACTGCACGTCTACGTGCCGCTGGCGCCCGAGTGGACGTTCACCGACGGGCGGCACGCGGTGATCGCCCTCGGCCGGGTGCTGGAGCAGCGGATGCCCGGGAAGGTCACCACCGCCTGGTGGAAGGAGGAACGCGGCGAGCGGATCTTCGTCGACTACAACCAGATGGCCCGCGACCGCACCATCGCCTCCGCCTACTCGCTGCGCGCCCGCCCGCGCGCCACCGCCTCCGCCCCATTGCGCTGGGAGGAACTGGACGACGCCGCCCCCGAGGACTTCGACCTGCGCACCCTCCCCGCCCGCTTCGCCGAACTCGGCGACCTGAACGCGGAGATGGACGGCCTGGCGTTCCGCCTGGAGCCCCTGCTGGAGCTGTACGAGAAGCAGCTTCGCGACGAGGGCCTCGGCGAACTCCCGTACCCGCCGGACCACCCCAAGGCGGCCGGCGAGCCCACCCGGGTCCAGCCGAGCCGGGCGAGGAAGAAGTAGTCGGCCGGCCTGGTCAGGCCAACCGGATCAGCCGGCCGTCCCGGACCACAGCACCCGGACCCGGTCGGCCTCGACGTCGTACCCGAGCAGCGGCTTGATGCCGCCGCCCTCCGGGAACAGCGGCACCGACCGGCCCAACCACCGCCCGATCGCGGTCAGGAACCCGCACAGGACGTCCAGCCGCTCCTGGCCCTGGAGTTCGCGGAGGTCGACGTCGAAGTCGATCTGCTCCGCCCCGAGGAACCGGAAGATCGCGCAGACCTCCGGGTCCGGCCACACCCGCAGGCTCGGACACTCGGCGTCGGCCGGCCGGGACAGCACCGCCTCGGCCCTCGGCAGCGGCAGCACACTCTCGCCCTCGGCGTACTCGAAGGCCCAGCCCTGCTCCGCGACCAGATCGAGCACGGCCTGCCAGTCGGCCACCGTCGTGTCCTCGATGAACACGTCGGGGAGGTGACCCCCGTCGGTCGGATCGAGCAGCCACGCCACGTGGTCGTCCCAGAGCAGGTCAGGCATCCCGCCATCCTGCCCGGCGAGGCCCGATCCCTTCGAGTGGTTATTCGCCCCGGGCGCCCGCCGGGGCCAGTTCGGCGATGATGCGGACGGCCTCGGCGATCTGCCCGTCGGTCAGGTCGCCCCGGGCGGTCAGCCGCAGCCGGGAGATGCCGTCCGGGACGGACGGCGGGCGGAAGCAGCCGACGGCGAGGCCCGCGCGGCGGCAGTCGGCGGCCCAGGCGACGGCGGCCTCGGGGCCCGGGGCGCGGACGGACACCACGGCCGCCTCGGGCTCGCAGCTGTGCAGTCCGGCGGAGGTGAGCTGCCGGGCCAGGGTGCGGGCCACCTCGCGGGCGCGCTCGGCGCGGGCCGGCTCGGCGCGCAGCAGCCGCAGGGCGGCGAGGGCGGCGCCGGCGGCGGCCGGGGCGAGACCGGTGTCGAAGATGAAGGTGCGGGCGGTCTCGGTGAGGTGGCGGATCACCCGGCGCGGGCCGAGGACGACGCCGCCCTGCGAGCCGAGCGACTTGGAGAGGGTGGCGGTGGCCACGGTGTCCGGCTGCCCGGCGAGCCCGGCCGCCGCGAGCGCCCCGGTGCCGCCGGGGCCGAGCACGCCCAGCCCGTGCGCGTCGTCGACCAGCAGGGCGGCGCCGTGCGCGCGGGCGGCCTCCGACAGCGCGGGCAGCGGGGCCGCGTCGCCGTCCACCGAGAACACCGAGTCGGTGACCACCAGCGCCCGCGGCTGGGCCCGCCCGGCGAGCGCCTCGGCGACGGCCGCCGGGTCGCTGTGCGGGGCCCGGTGGACGTCGGCGCGGGAGAGCCGGCAGCCGTCGATCAGCGAGGCGTGGTTGTAGGCGTCGGAGACGATCAGGGTGTCCGGGTCGGTGAGCGCGGTCAGTGCCGCGAGGTTGGCCGTGTACCCGGAGGAGAACACCAGCGCGGCCTCCGTTCCGCAGAACTCGGCCAGCTCCTGCTCCAGTTCGGTGTGCAGTACGGTCGTCCCGGTCACCAGCCGCGATCCGGTCGAGCCGCCGCCCCAGCGCAGCGCCGCGTCCGCGGCCGCCCGCGTGACGACCGGATGCCTGGTCAGGCCCAGGTAGTCGTTGCCCGCGAGGTCCAGCACCGGGTCGTCCGCGGCCCGGCTGCGCAGCGTCCGCGTCAGCCCGGCCTCGGCCCGCATCGCGGCCGTCTGGTCGAGCCAGTCGAAGACGTGCGCGGGAGCGGCGGCCGGGGCGGAGGCAGGGGCGGGGACGGCGGAGCGCGGCTCGGCCGCGAGCGGATGGTTCATGCCCGGCACTCTGGCATGCCACCGCGTGTCGGGCAATGTGCGGATCGGCACAGTATGAACCGACCAATCCAGTCGTGATTCACCACATGTCAACCAGGTATCAATATTCAATTCACACCGAAATGACGGCCGCAAAAATAGTACGATCCTTGCCGATCATTATCCGGGGGGAAACACCAAGCAGCCGCTGCACGTCTCGGACGAGTGGGAGAAGCGGTTCCGCGCGGCCGGCGCCACGCAGATCCCGCTCCGGCCCGGCGCCGACCCCGCGAAGAGCCCGTACGGCTACCAGATCATGGCCAACCTGCTGCGGAACGGAACGTACGACGCGCACTTCCTCAACCCCATCGCCGCGCACGTCACCCAACTCACCCAGGAGAACCCGACCCGCTGGGAGGTCCCGGCCTACCGCAGCGGCGGCTACCCGTTCGACGAGTTCAAGTTCATCGGCCAGCCGGACAAGGACGGCAACCTCAAGGGCTTCAACCCGCTGTCCGGAATCCTGGACGCGTTCGGCCACAGCCCCGAGGCCGCCACCAAGTTCTTCAACGACCCGGTCACCACGTACAACCCGGACGGCAGCGTCAAGAGCACCGGCGGCCAGAACACCTACTTCAAGCTGTTCACCGACTCCGGGAACAACTCCGTCCTCGTCGACATGAACTACCCGCTGCGCCCGCTCGAAGGCGGCCCGGCCGACCCGAACAACGTCGGCCCGCTCGGACACGCCCTGGAGGCCGCCGCCACCGGCCGCGCCTGGGACGACACGGAGGGCAAGTGCCCGCCGCACACGGCGGAGATGAGCTCGGTGATGCAGCAGGTCGTCGGCCGCTTCGGCAACGGCGACGGACCGAGCCTGCTGCACGGCGGGGTCTTCTCCGGCCTCAACGGCAGCGTCGGCAACATGACCGCCAACTACATCGCGGACATCGAGAACTCCTTGGAGGGACCGGGCGCGAAGGAGCGGACTCCAGGCGTGGCACCCGCCCCCGGTGTCGCCACCGAGTTCGCCCAGAAGGACGTCCAGCGGCTCCTGCTGGCCGTCGGCCGGGACACGGACGCGTACGCCTCCATCGCCACCGCGCAGCAGGCCTACCAGACCGCCCAGATCCAGCAGGTCATGGCCCGCCCGGAGCTCCACAAGGATCTGGGCATGTCGATCGAGAACGTGACGAAGCCGGGCGGGATCGTCACGGGCCTGATCACCAGCGCCATGTCGGACGAGATCTTCCACAACCACGCGGTCTCCGACCAGGAGGTCAACGACGCGATCGACGCGAAGAAGGACATTGCCAAGACCGTCTGGGACTACACCGGCGGCGTCGCGGCCGAGAAGATTCCCAAGGTCGGCGGCCTCATCAACGATCAGGTCGACGAGATCATGACCAACGTGGCGAACAGCTACCACGTCGACACGACCAACCAGGCGGCGGACGACGCGGGAACCAAGGTGGCCACCTCGGTCACGGGTTCCCAGCAGGCGGTCGTCGACGCCGTCAAGAGCGCCGGCCGCGATGCCGGACTCGACCCGAACTACCTGAGCGAGCTGGCTCGCCAGGGCTCCGCCAGCCTCGACGCCGGCTGCAACACCGGCCATCGCCTCTTCCAACAGCAACAGGCGGCAGCCGCCGCCAAGGAGTGATGACCCATGGTCGACGTCGCACACATCATCCCGCGGTCGCCCGACGACCCGCCGCCGCCACCGCCGTGGTGGCGGCGGCCCCGGGTGCTGCCGTGGCTGGCCGGGGGCCTCGCGGTGGCCGCCGCCGTGGGGGGCGGGCTGTGGGCCTGGCAGCCGTGGCGGTCGTTGGAGATCGCGCAGAGCGCCTGCTGGTCGGCGCTGTCACGCGATGACCTGAAGCCGCTGGCCGGGCGGTTCGGGAAGGTGTACGAGGCCGTGCCGCGGGCCCGGCTCCAGACGCCGGCCGTGCCGGACGAGCCCCGGGTCCGCAGTACCGACTGCCGGGTCGTCTGGAACGGGGACGACGGTTCCGGCGGCTTCCTCCTCGACGTCCGGGTCTACCCCGCCTGGGACGGGGTGGACGCCGACCGCGCCCGGGACACCGGGGAGCACCACGCCGTCGCCGACCTGGACTTCGGCCCCGGCGCGGTGGGGCTGGCCAGCGACGATTCGGATCACTTCGTCCGGCTCTACGTGCGCTGTGACTTCCAGGTGCCGCCCGGGGACCGCCCCGACCTCAAGGCCCCGCCGTACGTCCGCGTGGAGGCCGGGGGCGACCCGGTGGACGGCGCCTCGCCGGCCGGGGCCCGCCAGGCGTACGCCGATGCCGCGCTGAAGGTCGCCCGGGTCGCCGCCGCCGAGTACCGGTGCACCAACCAGGTGCAGCTGCCCGCCGCCGCCCCCGCCGTGCCGGAGCTGTCGAAGGGGAAGGCCGGTGGCTGAGCGCCCGCGCCGACGTCGTGTCCTGCCGATCGCGCTCGGCGCTGCGGTGCTCGGGCAGCCCTCCGGCCGGCCGTACCGCCTGGTCACGATCACCGGCGACCGCTGGTCCTCGGACACCCCCGTCACCGAGGTCCGCCGGATCCGTATCGCCGCCGCACTGCGCACCGCGAGGGAGCTGGTCCGCGCCCGGGGCTGCACGAACGACCCGCAGCTGGCCGCGCGGGCGCCCGCCGCACCGTTCTGACGGCCTCCCGACCGGCCCGTCGCGGCCCCGGGCTTTGCCGGGGGTGGCGGCGAGCAGGCAAGATAGCCGGGTGACCCTCCTTGATCTGATGCCGAAGCCCGCCACCCCCGACGCGCTGTACGAGACGTTCGCAGCCTGGGCGGAGGATCGGGGGATCACCCTGTACCCGGCGCAGGAGGAGGCGCTGATCGAGCTGGTGTCGGGGAACAACGTGATCCTGGCGACGCCGACCGGGTCGGGCAAGAGCCTGGTGGCGGCGGGGGCGCACTTCGCGGCGCTGGCGGACGGGCAGCGGACGTTCTACACCGCCCCGATCAAGGCGCTGGTGTCGGAGAAGTTCTTCGACCTGGTGAAGATGTTCGGCACCGAGCAGGTCGGCATGATGACCGGCGACGCGAGCGTGAACCCGACCGCGCCGATCATCTGCTGCACCGCCGAGGTGCTGGCCCAGATCGCGCTGCGCGACGGCGGCCGGGCGGACATCGGCCAGGTGGTCATGGACGAGTTCCACTTCTACGCCGAGCCGGACCGCGGCTGGGCCTGGCAGATCCCGCTGCTGGAGCTGCCGCAGGCGCAGTTCCTGCTGATGTCCGCGACGCTCGGCGATGTCCGCCGCTTCGAGGAGGACCTGACCCGCCGCACGGGCCGTCCGACCACGGTGGTGCGCAACGCGACCCGCCCGGTGCCGCTGTTCTACGAGTACCGCCGCACCTCGATGCACGACACCCTGGAGGAGCTGCTGCAGACCGGCCAGGCGCCGGTCTACGTCGTGCACTTCACCCAGAAGGAGGCGGTGGAGCGGGCCCAGTCGCTGATGAGCATCAACATGTGCTCGAAGGCGGAGAAGGAGGCCATCGCCGATCTGATCGGCGGCTTCCGCTTCACCACCAAGTTCGGCCGCAACCTGTCCCGTTTCGTGCGTCACGGCATCGGCGTGCACCACGCGGGCATGCTGCCGAAGTACCGCCGGCTGGTCGAACGCCTCGCCCAGGCGGGCCTGTTGAAGGTCATCTGCGGTACCGACACGCTCGGCGTCGGCGTCAATGTGCCGATCCGCACGGTGCTGTTCACCGCCCTGTCCAAGTACGACGGGCAGCGCGTGCGCATCCTGCGCGCCCGCGAGTTCCACCAGATCGCCGGCCGGGCCGGCCGGGCCGGCTTCGACACCGTCGGCCAGGTGGTGGCGCAGGCGCCGGAGCACGTGATCGAGAACGACAAGGCGATCGCCAAGGCCGGGGACGACCCGAAGAAGAAGCGCAAGGTGGTCCGCAAGAAGGCGCCGGAGGGCTTCGTCGGCTGGACCGAGGAGACCTTCGAGAGGCTGATCGGCGCCGACCCGGAGCCGCTGGTCTCCCGGTTCAAGGTGAGCCACGCGATGCTGCTGTCGGTGATCGGCCGCCCGGGCAACGCCTTCGAGGCGATGCGCAAGCTGCTGACCGACAACCACGAGGACCGGGCCGCGCAGCGCCGGCACATCCGCACCACGATCGCCATCTACCGTTCGCTGCTGGAGGGCGGCGTGGTGGAGCGGCTGCCGGAGCCTGACTCCGAGGGCCGGATCGTCCGCCTCACCCTGGACCTCCAGGAGAACTTCGCGCTCAACCAGCCGCTGTCCACCTTCGCGCTGGCCGCCTTCGAGCTGCTCGACCCGACCTCTCCCTCGTACGCGATGGACGTGATCTCGGTCGTCGAGGCGACCCTCGACGACCCGCGCCAGATCCTCGCCGCCCAGCAGAACAAGGCGCGCGGCGAGGCCGTCGGCGAGATGAAGCGGGACGGCATCGAGTACGAGGAGCGGATGGAGCGGCTCCAGGAGATCACCTACCCGAAGCCGCTGGAGGAGCTGCTCACCCACGCCTACGAGGTGTACCGCCGGGCGCACCCGTGGATCGGCGACCACCAGCTGCAGCCGAAGTCGGTGGTCCGCGACCTGTACGAGCGGGCGATGACCTTCTCGGACTACGTCGGCTTCTACGAGCTGGCCCGTACCGAGGGCATCGTGCTGCGCTACCTGGCCGGCGCGTTCAAGGCGCTGGAGCAGACCGTCCCCGAGGACGTGAAGACCGACGACCTCAAGGACGTCATCGCCTGGCTCGGCGAGCTGGTCCGCCAGGTCGACTCCAGCCTGCTGGACGAGTGGGAGCAGCTGGCCAACCCGACCGAGGCGGCCACCGCCGAGGTGCGGCTGGACGACAAGCCGGCGCCGGTCACCGCCAACGCCCGCGCCTTCCGCGTCCTGGTGCGCAACGAGATGTTCCGCCGGGTCGAGCTGTGCGCGCTGGAGCACTACGAGGAGCTCGCCGAGCTGGACGGCGAGTACGGCTGGGACGCGGACCGCTGGGCGGACGCCATGGACGGGTACTGGGAGGAGTACGACGACCTCGGCACCGGCCCGGACGCGCGCGGCCCCAAGATGCTGATCATCGAGGAGGAGGACTCCTCCTGGCGGGTCCGGCAGATCTTCGACGACCCGGAGGGCGACCACGACTGGGGCATCAGCGCCGAGGTCGACCTGTACGGCTCGGACGAGGAGGGCCGGGCGGTGCTGCGGGTGACCGCGGTGGACCGGCTCGGCGGCTGAGCCGGATCCCGGTCCGGTCACCGGCCCGGTCACGGATCCGGTCACGGATCCGGTCCTGACGATGACGAATCCCCCCGGAGGCCGCGGCTTCCGGGGGGATTCGTCATCGGGCCGCCGTCAGGCCGCCGTCACATCCAGGCGAACGGCGAGCCCGCCGCGTAGGAGAGCGCGCGGGTGGCCTCGTCCAGGGCCTGTTCGCTGCTGGGCGCCGTGCCGGTGGCCCCCGGGAGCGGCGTGGCCGGCGCCCCGGTGCCGCCGGGGGTGGTGGCCGCCGGCCGGCCGTCGCCCGAGCGCGAGCTGGTGACGGTCACGTAGTGCCCGACCGCCTCGATCCGCGGCTCGCCGCCCGTCCGGGCGCCGCCGGGCGGCTGGGCGGGGGCGGTGGTGGTGTCGGCGAGGATGAAAGCGACCGCGCCGGGCTTGGCCCGCAGGGCGTCGGCGGCCCTGGCGGCGGAGGGCTGGTCGGGGAAGCGCAGCAGGGTGACGCTGCTGAGCACCGGGCGGTCCTGGCCGCTGAAGCTGACGGTCAGGTAGCTCTGGCAGCCGGTGTCCTTGAGCGGGTCCTGGGCGCGGTCCTGGAGCACTTCGGCGCAGTTCTCGCCCTGCCGGACGCCGTTGCGCCGCGCCTTGAAGGCGCCGACCTCGACGGGCCGCTGGGCGGGGAAGAGGTTGTCGACGTTGAGGGCTTCGGGGTCGGTGCGCGGCGGCGGGGCGCCGACCACCTTCGGCGTCGCGGTCGCGTCCTTGCTGGACGGGCCGAGCCCGGGTATGTAGTCGCCGGGCATCGGGCGGGTGATGATCCATCCCCCGGCCGCGACCACCCCGACGACGACGATCCACCCGGCCGTTCGACGGACCGTCAGCCGACGGCCCCGCCTGCGGTCCGTCCCCCCATCGGTGCCGGCGTCGCCGCCGACCCGCTGCTCTGCCCGGCCTTCCCGGCCTTCTCCCGGAGTCGGGGTGCGCTCCCCCTGCGTGGTCATGGCGCAGATTCTAAGCATCACGGGGGTGGCGTGGATCACGGGGTCGGGGGTTGTGGATCATCGTCCGCCGCGGCTCTCGGCCACCGGCCCGGCGCCACCCTCGCCGCCTGTTCACCACCGATTCCCTACCCACCGGTAACCTCTGGCCCGACCTCGCGTCAAGCGCGTGACCAGCGGCGGAGCCGTGACCTTCGACACTGTGGCAATCGGCACATCCTCACACCGATCTTCTGGCGGGTTTGCTCTGGCGCCGCTCGATCACCACCAGGCAGGATCGGCCCCATGGATCTGCTCGATACCCTCACCGCCAAGGGCCTGCGCGGCGAAGTCCCGACCCGCGAGGAGGCCCTGGCCGTCCTCGCCACCACCGACGACGAGCTGCTCGACGTGGTCGCCGCGGCCGGCAAGGTGCGCCGCCGCTGGTTCGGCCGCCGGGTCAAGCTCAACTACCTGGTGAACCTGAAGAGCGGGCTCTGCCCGGAGGACTGCTCGTACTGCTCGCAGCGGCTCGGGTCCAAGGCCGAGATCCTCAAGTACACCTGGCTCAAGCCCGACCAGGCCGCCGACGCGGCCCGCGCCGGGGTGGCCGGCGGCGCCAAGCGGGTCTGTCTGGTCGCCAGCGGCCGCGGTCCGACGGACCGCGACATCGACCGGGTCACCGACACCATGGCCGCCATCAAGGACGCCGACCCCGAGGTCGAGATCTGCGTCTGCCTCGGCCTGCTCTCCGACAACCAGGCGGAGCGGCTCAAGGCGGCGGGCGCCGACGCCTACAACCACAACCTCAACACCTCCGAGGGCACCTACGGGACCATCACCAAGACCCACACCTACGCGGACCGGGTGGACACCGTCCAGAAGGCCCACGGCGCGGGCCTGTCCGCCTGCTCCGGCCTGATCGCCGGCATGGGCGAGAGCGACGAGGACCTGGTCGACGTCGTCTTCGCCCTGCGCGACCTGGGCTCGGACTCCGTCCCGGTCAACTTCCTCATCCCGTTCGAGGGCACCCCGCTCGCCAAGGAGTGGAACCTCACCCCGCAGCGCTGCCTGCGCATCCTGGCGATGGTCCGCTTCGTCAACCCGGACACCGAGGTGCGGATCGCCGGCGGGCGCGAGGTGCACCTGCGCTCGATGCAGCCGCTCGGCCTGCACATCGCCAACTCCATCTTCCTCGGCGACTACCTGACCAGCGAGGGCCAGGCCGGGCAGACCGACCTCGACATGATCAAGGACGCCGGCTTCGAGGTCGAGGGCGCCGGCGAGGCCACCCTGCCGCGCCACCGCGCGGACGTCGCCGAGGCAGACCGGGCGGGCGGCGGCTGCGGCACCGCGGCCTCGGCCTGCGGCAGCGGCGGCGGCTGCGGGCCGTGCGGCGGACACGCCCACACCTCGGACGCCTCCGCCCCGGAGGCCGTCCCCTCGGAGGCCGTCTCCCCGGCGGCCGTCGCCGAATCCGGCGCCGAGGACGAGCTCCGCAGCGACCTCGTCAAGGTCCGCCGCCGCGGCGCCGGCACCGAACTCGCGCCCAACGCCTGACAGTTCCGACCCTCCGGAGAACGCACCATGCTCCAGCCGTCCGCAGCCGACCTGCTCGCCCTCGACCGCGCCCATGTGTGGCACCCGTACGGGCCGATGCCCGGGACCGTCACCCCGTACGTGGTCGAGTCCGCCACCGGGGTGCGGCTGCGCCTGGCCGAGCCGGTCGCGGGCGGGCGGCGCGAGCTGGTCGACGGGATGTCGTCCTGGTGGGCGGCGATCCACGGCTACCGGCACCCGGTGCTGGACGAGGCGGTGCGCGAGCAGCTGGGGCGGATGAGCCATGTGATGTTCGGCGGGCTCACCCACGAGCCCGCCGTCCGGCTGGCCGCCAGGCTGGTGGAGATCACCCCGGAGCCGCTGCGGCACGTCTTCCTCGCCGACTCGGGCTCGGTGGCCGTCGAGGTCGCGATGAAGATGTGCCTCCAGTACTGGCAGTCCACCGGGCGGCCGGCCAAGCGCCGGCTGCTCACCTGGCGCGGCGGCTACCACGGGGACACCTTCCACCCGATGTCGGTGTGCGACCCGGACGGCGGGATGCACCACCTGTGGGGCGGGGTGCTGCCCGGCCAGCTGTTCGCCCCGGAGCCGCCGGCCGGGTTCGATGCTCCGATCGACCCCGAATACGCCGCGCGGTTCGAGGAGTTGATGGCGCGTCACGCCGACGAGCTGGCCGCCGTCATCGTCGAGCCGGTGGTCCAGGGCGCGGGCGGGATGCGCTTCCACTCCCCCGCCTACCTGCGGATGCTGCGCGAACTGTGCGACCGCTACGGGGTGTTGCTGGTCTTCGACGAGATCGCCACCGGCTTCGGGCGCAGCGGCGCCCTGTTCGCCGCCGACCACGCGGGGGTCTCGCCGGACGTGATGTGCCTGGGCAAGGCACTGACCGGCGGCTACCTGACGCTGGCCGCCGCCCTGTGCACCGGCGAGGTCGCGGACGGGATCAGCCGCGGCGAGGTGCCGGTGCTCGCGCACGGGCCCACGTTCATGGGCAACCCGCTGGCCTGCGCGGTCGCCAACGCCTCGCTGGAGCTGCTGCTCGGGCAGGACTGGTCGACGGAGGTCAAGCGGATCGAGACCGGGCTGACCGAGGGTCTCGCGGCGGCCGCGGACGTCCCCGGCGTACTCGACGTACGGGTCCAAGGGGCCATCGGCGTCGTGCAGTTGGACCACCCGGTGTACGTCCCGGCGGCCACCGAGGCGGCGGCGCGCGAAGGCGTGTGGCTGCGGCCCTTCCGGGATCTGATCTACACGATGCCCCCCTATGTGACGGAGGACGAGGACGTGGCACGGATCGCTGCCGCCGTGACCGCCGCGGCGGTGAAGGGATGAGCGCGCGGATCCTCTTCGTGACGGGGACCAACACGGACGTCGGCAAGACCGTCGCCACGGCCGCCGTCGCCTCGGCGGCGCTGCGGGCCGGACGGAAGGTCGCCGTGCTCAAGCCCGGGCAGACCGGCGTGACGGCCGACGAGCCCGGCGACGCCGCCGAAGTCCTGCGCCTGGCGGGCGAGCTGACCATCCGTGAGCTGGTGCGCTACCCCGAGCCGCTGGCGCCCGACACCGCCGCCCGACGGGCCGGGATGCCGTACCTCTCCCCCGCCGAGGTGGTGTCCGAGGTCGCCGAGCTGGCTTCCACACACGACCTGGTCCTGGTGGAAGGCGCGGGCGGACTGCTGGTCCGCTACGACGACGAGGGCCGCACGCTCGCCGACCAGGCCCGGGCGGTGCTCGACGCCGGGCTTCCGGCCGAGGTCCTGCTGATCGCCTCGGCCGGGCTCGGGACGCTCAACATCGTCTCCCTCACCGCGGAGGCCCTGGCGGCCCGGGGCCTGCCGCTCGCGGGCGTGCTCGTCGGCTCCTGGCCCGCCGAGCCCGGCCTCGCCGAGCGCTGCAACCTGGCCGACCTGCCCCGCTCCGCCGGCGCCCCCCTGCTCGGCGCCCTGCCGGAACGAGCAGGCGGTGTCGAGGACTTCGCCGCCCTCGCCGTCACCGCACTCGCCCCCGCACTCGGCGGCACCTGGAATGCCGAGCACTTCGCACACGTCCACCGGCCCGAGTAGGCCGGGCTTCGTCGAGGGTGTGAGGCCGATCCCGGAGCCCTTCACGGTGCGGTTATCGGCCCAGTGCCCTTCCTTCCATGACAGACGGGCTCACCGCAGACGAGCCCTGCGGGCCTTGGCCGCCCTGGCGGCGACCAGCGTCGGGAGCGGCCGGAACCTGTGGTACCACTAAGCGGCGTAGAACAGCCTCGTGGCGTCCTGGATCTCCGCCACCGCCCGGGCAAAGTCGTCCAGGCCGCCGCCCCAGGGGTCGGAGATGCCGGAGCCGAGGACGTGCACCGGCCGGTCCGGGCCGACGAGGGCCCGGACGGTGTCGGCGGTCTCCTCGTCCATGGCGACCAGATCGTCCGCCCAACTGATCAGGTGCCGGTCGAGGACGGCCCCACGGTGCTCGCTCAGGTCGTAGCCGAAGCCGGAGGCGGCCTGGATCATGAGCGGGTGGGCGGGCTTGCCGACGTGCCAGTCCCGGGTACCGGCCGAGCGCACGTCGAGCGTTCCGCCGGACCGCTCGGCGATGATCAGCGCGGCGATCGGCGACCGGCAGTGGTTGCCCTTGCAGATCACCAGAACGTTGCGGCGGGTCGGGCTCACTCGGGGTCCACCCGCTCGATCTCGAAGGTGAGCACGCCCAGCCCTTCCTTGTGGGGCGGGAAGATGGCGTGGATCGCTTCGAGCTGTTCGGCCTCGGTCGCCCTCGGGTTCACGGACTCCACCCGCTCGGTGCCGAACATCTCCTCGAAGGTGCGGTACTTCCCGATCCGGGTGACCCGGGTCAGGCAACTCGACTCGCGGCAGGTGAAGTTGATCCGGTCCCCGACCCTGATCCGCTTCATCGACTCGTAGGCGACGCGGACCTCGACGGTCTTCTCGCCACTGGCGATGAGGTCGAAGTACTGCCGGTAGATCGGCATGTTGCGGGGGCGCATCGCCCGGGAGTCGTGCGTGGCGGGCCGGCGGGTGCTCATCAGGGCTTCCAATGCGGTTGTGGTGTAGGACCGGAAGAAGTGCCTGGGGTCGCTCAGCACGAGTTCGCCGAGACCCGTCAGCGCTTCGACGTAGTCCTCCTGGGTTCCGGGCCACTCCGAGGGGTCGAGCAGCCACGCGGGGGTGGTCTCGTCCCGGGTGGCGGGCCCGGCTTCGGCGGTTTCGCGCAGCAGGCTCTTGGAGAGCTTGCCGCCGTCGCTGCCGAGGATCTGGGGGGTGAAGATCCGGACGGGCAGAGGGCCGCACGACAGGCCGAGGGCGGCGTGTGCGCCGTCGACGAGCTGGCACCCGAAGGCCCAGTCGCCGCCCTTGACCATGACGTGGAGCGTGCGGTCGCCGGGCCGGTAGGAGCGTTCCTTGACGACGTTGCGGTAGAGGGTGGCCAGGTCGAGGTAGCCGCCGCCCAGCGGCGTGATGTCGGCCTCGTAGCGGCCGTGTTCGAAGCAGAAGGCCTCGAACAGGCCGCCGGCCTCGTCCAGTTCCAGCAACCGTGTCCGGTCGGCGTGTTTCTCGGCCCAGCCGCACACCGGGCAGGGCAGCCGGATGTGCGCGCTGCCGCTGTTCGGCGACAGCCAGCTGCCGACCGCGTCCAGGAGCTCCAGCGTCCGCAGGAACTCGCCCCGGAAGGCCGGGGTGTCCTGCTGTTGGGTGTAGGTGGTGACCGCGTACGGCACGTTCGTCCGGGCGCGGCAGGCGTCGAACAGCGGCAGGTAGTGCCGGGCGAGGAGTGCCGTGATCTCGTCGGCGTTCAGGGTGTGGGCGTAGGCCCGCTGGTAGCGCCGGCCGTCGACCCTGAAGGTCTGGGCCGGGGAGTTGTCGAGCGCACAGAAGTCCACGCTGGTGTCGATGCCGAACTCGTCGCGGGCCCGCTCCGCCAGGAGGAAGGCGAGACTCTGGACGAGGTGGGTTCCCAGATGCGGGTGCCCGTTGATCTGCGTGCCCACCGAGAAGCCGATGCTCTCGATATCGCAGTCCACGATGCGCGGCCGCAGGACGTCCACGGCGTCCTCAACGGCGTTGGCGAGCACCGTGTTCGGGGAGCTCAACGTCGATACGGTCATGGTGCGCCTCCCTCGGGTCGGGATGGTGCAGTGGGGTGGGGTGGGGTGGGGTGGCGGCGGGGGGTACGTGATAGACCGTAGGGAGACGGCTACGGGCGGTGCCACGTTCTTGCACCGTCTTGCACGAATTCACCCGAGAGAGGCGATGGCCTCTTCGATCAGATTCCTGGCCTGCGGACCGTACACCGCCATCGACGCGAGGACCTTGAACGCTTTGGCATAGGCCGTGATCTCTCCGGGCGTGGTGATGGTGACGGCTGCCGAGAGGAGCTCGGCGTTCACCTGCCGGTCGTCGAAGATCGAGAACGCCTCCAGGGGCCACATCCTGCGACGTGCCGTAAAGGGAATCACGCCGAGGCTGACCCGGGTCGCGCTCATCACCTCGAGCAGGTGGCGAAGTTGGTCCACCATGACTGGGCGGCCTCCGATGAGGTACCGCAGGACGGTCTCCTCCACCACGAGGGCGAAGGTCCGATTTCCCTCATGAAGGAAGCGACTGCGCTGGAGACGGCTTTCAACAGCCGCTTCAACGTCATCCGGCGTCTGCTGGAAGTCGGTGATGGTGGCCATCAGAGCCCGCGCGTATTCGCGCCGCTGCAGCATCCCCGGAACGACATTCGAGCAGTAGACGCGGATCTGGCGGCTACGGTCCAGCACGGGAAGAACCATCTCCTGGGCGTGCTTCATCCCGGTCCGGTGCAGCCGCTTCCACTCCACGTACATCTCGCCCGCCTGGCGGTTCGCGACCACCAGATCCGCGGCCAGATGCACGACGCCGCACGCCTCGCACCACTCGCGGATGTCCGCATCGGACGGCGGAGTCCTGGCATTGGCGATCCGCGAGACTTTCGACTCGCTCCACCCCAGGAGAAGAGCCAGGCCGTGTCCCGACAGTCCGGCGTCCCTTCGCAGTTCCTTCAGGCGGGCGGCGATGGTCTCGCGGGCGTTCTGGGCGCTTGACGACGGAGAGAGTGGCATGACCCGGTGGTCTGTCGATCGGGCTCAGACGGTGTACTTCTCGTGGTCGACGGCCCGTTCCCAGACAGCCTCGAAGGCCGAGGCGCAGAGCCTCGCCAGGTCGGCGTCGTCGGAGTGCTGCGGCCCCAACCCCCTCCCGTATCCGTCGAACAGGTTGAAACGCACCAGCTTTCCGTCGAACAGCCAGAAGTCGTTGCCGGGGAGGGTGAGGTCCGACGCCTGGCTTCGCGGGAGCCAGCGGACCCGTTCACCGGCAGCCACGTTCACCTGGGTGATGTGGTGCTCGTAGCGGATGTAGGTCGTCACCGGCTCCGACACGATCCGCGCCCGCCGGACGACGACGCCACGCGCGACCGAGCGGCGCACGGCCTCGGTCCAGTCCTGCCAGTACTCCGAGTCGGGATCCACGTCGACGGCTTCGCCGCGCTGCCACCGGGCGATCTCGTCGGACTCCTCCGTGATGCCGTACTGGTCCCGCATCTCCAGGTGGACGGCCGAGTGCTCGGCGGCGTCCAAGAGCTCATAGAAGCTCGGAACCTTCTGCGGCATCGCATGCCCTCCTGAGGATCGGCACCATCCGGTGCGGAATTCGAACCACCACTTCGCTGTCGGGGATCGAGTTGTCGTGGCCGGGTCCGTGCCCGGCCTCAAGGGCCTTCCCGATCAAGGTCTCGTCGGCCGCATAGGTCTGCACGACCAAGTCCCCGGACTCGTCATCCACCCAGACGGTCGGACTCTGGTCCTTGCCCGTCTCCGGGTCGATCCCCACGAACCGTAGTGCCATGACTGCCTCTCCTGTCACTCGGCCTGCGCACTCTCGCGCTTGGAGTTGACCTGACCGTCAGTTTCCAGCGTCCGAGGCCGATTTGTCAGACGCTTCAGCGAAGCAGGCGCCTTCGACCGCCTGGTGCAGGGCCTGGCCTTCGGCTGCGGACTCGCTGGAGTTGCCGGTCCGCTACGACGACGAGGGCCACACGCTGGCCGACCAGGTGACGGCCGTGCTCGACGCCGGGCTTCCGGCCGAGGTACTGCTGATCGCCTCCGCCGGGCTCGGGACCGACCTGCCCCGCTCCGCCGGCGCCCCCCTGCTCGGCGCCCTGCCGGAACGAACGGGCCGCGCCGAGGACTTCGCCACCCTCGCGTACGCCTCGCTGGCCTCTGAGCTGGGCGGCAGCTGGGACGCGGAGCACTTCGCGCACGTCCACCGGCCCGATTCGACCCCGCTTCGCTCGAAGGGGTGATCCCGGCTTCCGCCCCTGTCGGAAGCCGGGACGGCTCAATACCGTTCTTTCCATGACAGACGGGCTCACCGCAGACGAGGCCCTGCGGGCCTTGGCCGCCCTGGAGGCGGCGTGGAAGGACGACGACGAGGCGCTGTTCGCCCTGGCGGCGGGCGGCACCGGTGAACGGCCGCTGCCGGCACTGGTCGCCGCGTACGGCGAGCACGCCATGGACACCCTGATGGCGCTCGCCTTCGGGCTGCGCGCCACCATGAGCGACGAGGAGATCGCCGAGATCTCCGACGCCGTCAGCTCCAACATCGGCGCCCGGATGAGCGCCCTGCTGACGCAGACCCTGAAGGCCTGGGGCACCCTCGCCCCGGCGGAGGACCTCTCGGTGACGAAGATCATCGCCCACACCGTGATCGACGCGATGCGGGCTGTCACCGAGGACCCCAGCAAGACCGAGGTGCTGCCGCTGCTGGCAACCTTCCGCAGCTACGCCCTCAACGGCACCTGAGGGGACGGGAATTCACGAGTCGGCGCGGGGGTGGTGATGGCACTCGGCTCCCCGCCTGGGTAGTGTTGGCGCACATGAACCCCGAGGCGCATGCGAAAAGCCCCGGGGTTGTATGGGTGTAGTACTGGGAGAACACAAATGGCAA
>NZ_JBHXEM010000102.1:0-32184 GCF_042724755.1 Kitasatospora sp. NPDC127067
GCCCCCCACCGCTCGCCCCCCCCCGGGGCGGGGGTCTCCAGACACGGTCACGGGGCCGGGGGCCCCCACACCCGGGGGGAAACCGGGGCCGGCCGGGCCGGGGCCCCCGGTGGAGGGGCTGCGGCCGGCACGGCCGGAACGGGTCATGAACGGGTCCTGGACAGGGCCTAGCAGTCGGGGATGGTGGTGCCGTTGTTGTCCTTGGCCACGTCGTTGCCCCAACGGGACAGGTAGTAGGCGGACACCCACTGGCCGGCGGGGCCGCCGTCCGAGTCGGTCTTCAGCCACCAGTGGTTGTAGCCGGCGCCGCTGGAGACCTCGCGGCCCCAGGCCTTGCAGTAGACGTAGTTGGTCCCCTGGTACAGCGTCCCGGTGGCGTTGGTGGAGGTCGGCGAGGCGTAGACGTTCGCGGTGGCGTTGGTGTCCACCCAGTACTTGCCGGTGGCGGGCGGGGTGCCGCCGCCCGGGCAGTCGGGGATGGTGGTGCCGTTATTGTCCTTGGCCACGTCGTTGCCCCATCGGGACAGGTAGAACGCGGACACCCACTGGCCGCCGGGGCCGCTGTCCGGGTCGGTCTTCAGCCACCAGTGGTTGTAGCCGGCGCCGCTGGAGACCTCACGGCCCCAGGCCTTGCAGTAGACGTAGTTCGTGCCCCGGTACAGCGTTCCCGTGCTCGTGGTGGAGGTCGGGGAACCGTACACCGGCGCGTTGGCGTTGGTGTCCACCCAGTACTGACCGCTGTTCGACGGAGGCGGGGTGGTGGGCGGCGTCGTCGGGGAGGTGCTGCCGGGGCCGTACAGCCGGATCGCGCCGTAGTAGTCGCCGTGCGAGGAGAGCGCCGCCACCTGGACGTAGCCGCCGGAGTAGGGGGCCTCGACGATCCAGCCCTGCCCGAGGTACATCGCGACGTGGTGGATGGTGGAGGCGGTGTTGCCGAAGTACACCAGGTCGCCGGGGAGCAGCGGTGCGGTCCCGTCCGCCCGGTAGTAGCGGGCGACCGCCCGGGAGGTCGGCCACTGGGTCCGGGTGGTGCCGTTGATGACGTCCGCGCCGACCGCCAGGTCGTAGGCGTAGCGGACCATGCCGGAGCAGTCCAGGCCGCGGACGTTGCAGTCGTTGGGGGCGCCGTTGGCGGGGTCGCAGAGGCCGTACGTCGGACCGGGCTGCGAGCCGTGGCCGCCGCCCCACGAGTACGGGGTGCCTATCAGCCCGCAGGCGGAACGGACGGCGGCGGTCGCCTGCGGCGCCGCGCCGGTGGAGAGCACCCCGCAGGCGGGTGCCGCCTGAGCGGCTCCGGCCCCGGCGAAGAACACGCCGACCGACACCAGCACCGACAGCAGAGCCGCCCACCGCAGCGGGGCGACCAGCCACCGCGACAGAAGGTTTACGCGCGTAGTCATGGTCGCGAATCTTTCCGGAGGCGCTGACTCCGGGTCAATGGTTCGGCGGCACACGGATCCTGGGGTTCCGGTAGTTGCCGGTTCGCTGGTCACGGGCGCGGAAACCGGCAACTGCGCGGCAGGCGGCGAGGGCGTTGCCGGGGTGACCCTCCGCGCCCGCGGAAGTCGCGGGGGAAATACGACAGAGGATGTCGGGTTCTGCGGAGACAGTGGGGTCACCGACCGGCGCCGTGACGGCGCCGGCCGGGACGGCACACGGAAGACCCACGGAAAGACGCACGGAAGAAGGACCCCCATGCGCGAAACACCCGACGAGCTGCGCCGGCTCCAGGCCCTCCTCGACACCTCGCTCTCCCGCTCCACGGCGCACCTGCGGTCGATCATCAGCAGCGAGCGCACCCTCACCGCCGGGCAGCTCACCGGCGTGCTCACCGGCATGTGCACGCTCGCGCTGTCCACCGTGACGGCGAAGGGCGAGCCCCGGATCAGCGGCGTGGACGGGCACTTCCTGCACGGCACGTGGCACTTCGGCACCGCCCGGGGCGCCGCCAAGGCGCGGCACCTCGCCGCCCGGCCCGCCGCCAGCGCCGCGCACCTGCGCGGGGAGGACCTGGGCGTGTTCACCCACGGCACCGTGGAGGTCCTCAACCCCCACGACGGCGAGCCGGCCGCGGACTGGCCGGACCTGCTCGCGTACTTCCGGGACTTCTACGGCGCCGACGCCTTCGACTGGGACAACGACGTGGTCTACTACCGGCTGCACCCGCAGTGGATGGCCGTGTTCGCCTCCGAGCCCGCCAGGCTCGGTGAGGCCGGCGAGCTCGGCGGGAGGGCGGAGGGGGCGTGACCCCGCCCGCACCGGCGCCGCCCGCACCGGACCCGTCCGCACCAGGCCCGCCCCCGGGCCGGGGCGGGCCCAGGGCGCCGCGCCCGGCGAGAATGGTGCCGGCGCCGCCGTGGGACCACCGGGCGCCCGACGACGGCGGACGAGCGGAAGGGGTGACGTGCGGGCGAGCCGGGCCATCGCGCTGCTGCTGCTCCTCCAGTCCCGGCGGGAGATGACCGCCGCGGAACTGGCGGTCGAGCTGGAGGTCTCCGAGCGCACCGTGCAGCGGGACGTCGCCGCCCTGGTCGAGGCCGGGGTGCCGGTGTACGCCGAACGCGGCCGGGGCGGCGGCTACCGACTGGTCGACGGCTACCGCACCCGCCTCACCGGCCTCGAACGCGCGGAGGCGGAAGTCCTGCACCTGGCCGGCCTCCCGGGCCCGCTGCGCGACATGGGCCTGGCCGGGCGGGCCCTGGCCGCCCGGCTGAAGGTCGCCGCCGCGCTCGGTGACGCCCCCGCGGCCGCCGTCCAGCGGTTCCACCTCGACGCACCGGCCTGGTTCCGCGAGGCCGGGACGCCCGCGCTGCTCGCCGAGGTGTCGCGCGCGGTGTGGGAGGACCGCGTGCTCCACGCCCGCTACGCGGCGCGCGGCGGCACCCGGGACCGGCGGCTGGAACCGTACGGCCTGGTCCTGAAGGCCGGGCAGTGGTACGCCGTGGCGCGCGGGCCCTCCGGCCGGTTCGGCTCGTACCGCGTGGACCGCTTCGAGACCGCCGAGGCCGGCGAGGAGCGGTTCGAACGCGACCCGGAGTTCGACCTCGCCGAGCACTGGGCCGCGGCGGCACGGGAGTTCACCCGCGCCATGCTGCGCGAGCAGGCCCTGGTGCGCCTGAGTCCGTTCGCCGTGGAGAACCTCGCCGTCCTGCTGGAACCGACCGCCGCCGCCGACGCCCTCGCCACCGCGGGCCCGCCGGACGCCGACGGCTGGGTCACCGTGACCCTGCCGGTCGAGACCTGGGACATCGGCTGCTTCGAACTCCTCCGCCTCGGCCCGGAGGCCGAGGTCCTCCAACCACCCGAATTCCGCGCCCGCCTCGCCGAGGCCACCCGCCGCGCCGCCGCCCTCTACGCCTGACCGGCGGCCCCGGGGAAGCGCCCGGCCGGTCACGGCCGGCAGCGGCGGAGGGCCGCGAGCAGCGCAGGTGCAAGAAAACAAGCAAGCATGATTGCTTTTTTCTGTCGACGGTGCCACGCTGCTGCCCGGTGGCGCCCGTCCGAGGGTGCGCCCAACTCACCGGCAGGGGAGGCGCCTTGGTGCGCGACGGCACGGTACTGCGGATCGGCAACGCCTCGGGGTTCTACGGGGACCGCTTCGCGGCGATGCGGGAGATGCTCACCGGCGGGCCGCTGGACGTGCTCACCGGGGACTACCTGGCCGAGCTGACGATGCTGATCCTCGCCCGGGACCGGCTGAAGGACCCGTCGCTCGGCTACGCCCGGACCTTCCTGCGCCAGATGGAGGAGTGCCTCGGCCTGGGCCGCGAACGCGGCGTGAAGATCGTGGTCAACGCGGGCGGCCTCAACCCGGCCCGGCTCGCCGAGGAGCTGCGGGCGCTGGCGGGGCGGCTCGGGGTCGAGACGGCCGTCGGCCATGTCGAGGGCGACGACCTGCTTCCGCGCCGGGCCGAACTCGGCCTGCCGGGCGGTCTGTTGGCCGCCAACGCCTACCTCGGCGGGTTCGGCATCGCCGCCTGCCTGGCCGCCGGCGCCGACGTGGTGGTGACCGGCCGGGTGACGGACGCGGCACTGGTCGTCGGCCCCGGGATCGCCCACTTCGGCTGGACCCCGGAGGACCTGGACGCCCTGGCCGGCGCCGTGGTGGCCGGGCACGTCCTGGAGTGCGGCGCCCAGGCGACCGGCGGCAACTACGCCTTCTTCCGCGAGCACGACGTCACCCGGCCCGGCTTCCCGCTCGCCGAACTGCACGCCGACGGCTCCAGCGTGATCACCAAGCACCCGGGCACCGGCGGCGCCGTCACCACCGGCACCGTCACCGCCCAACTCCTGTACGAGACCGGCGGACCGCACTACCTCGGCCCGGATGTCACGGCCCGGCTGGACAGTGTGCGGCTCACCGGGGAGGGACCGGACCGGGTCCGGATCGACGGTGTGCGCGGCGAGGCCCCGCCGCCCACCCTGAAGGCGGGCCTCAACCGGCTCGGCGGCCACCTCAACGAGGTGGTGTTCGTCCTCACCGGCCTGGACATCGAGGCCAAGGCCGACCTGGTGCGGCGGCAGTTCGCCGACGCCCTGCCGCCCGGCGCCCGGCCCGCCGAGCTGCGCTGGACCCTGGCCCGCACCGACCACCCGGACGCCCCGACCGAGGAGGGCGCCTCCGCCCTGCTGCGGCTGGCCGCCCGGGACCCGGATCCGGCCAAGGTCGGACGCGAACTCGGCAAGGCGGCAGTCGAGTTGGGTCTCGCCGGGTACCCGGGCTTCCACCTCACCGCCCCGCCCGGACCGGGCGCGCCGTACGGCGTGTTCAGTGCCGCGCACGTCGACGCGAAGGCCGTCGAGCACACCGCCGTGCTGCCGGACGGCCGCCGGATCGCCGTACCGCCGGCGCCCGTCACCACCGGGGCCCAACAGCCCGACCGGGCCCGCCAGGTGGAGGCCGAGCTGCCCGAACCGCTGCCGGCCGGCCCCACCCGGCGGGCCCCGCTCGGCCTGGTGGCCGGCGCCCGCAGCGGCGACAAGGGCGGGGACGCCAACCTCGGTGTCTGGGCCCGCTCCGCGGACGGCTGGCGCTGGCTGGCGCACGCCCTCACCGTCGAGCGGCTGCGCGAACTCCTGCCGGAGACCGTCGGGTTGAGCGTAACCCGGCACGTTCTGCCGAACCTGCGCGCGGTCAACTTCACCCTCACCGGTCTGCTCGGCGAGGGCGTCGCCGCCCGGCACCGCTTCGACCCGCAGGCCAAGGCCCTCGGGGAGTGGCTGCGCTCGCGCCACCTCGACATCCCGACCCTGCTCCTGGACAGCCCGGAGGCCCCGCTGTGACCGTCCTGACCACCCGTGTCGACCCGGCCGGGCCCGATCACGCCGAGCACCGCGCCGCGATGGTCGCCAAGCTCGCCGAACTCGACGCCGAGCACGCCAAGGCGCTGGCGGGCGGCGGCCCCGCGTACATGGAGCGCCACCGCAAGCGCGGCAAGCTGCCGGCCCGCGAGCGGATCGAGCTGCTGGTCGACCCGGACTCCCCGTTCCTGGAGCTGTCCCCGCTGGCCGCGTGGGGCAGCGACTACCCGGTGGGCGCGGCCCTGGTCACCGGGATCGGCACGATCGAGGGCGTGGAGTGCGTGATCACCGCCAACGACCCGACGGTGCGCGGCGGCGCCAGCAATCCCTGGACCCTGCGAAAGGCCCTGCGGGCCAACGAGATCGCGCTGAACAACCGCCTCCCGCTGGTCAACCTGGTCGAGTCGGGCGGCGCCGACCTGCCCAGCCAGAAGGAGATCTTCATTCCCGGCGGCGCCCTCTTCCGCGACCTCACCCGGCTGTCCGCCGCCGGAATCCCCACCGTGGCGGTGGTGTTCGGCAACTCGACGGCCGGCGGCGCCTACGTGCCGGGCATGTCCGACCACACCGTGCTGGTCAGGGAGCGCGCCAAGGTGTTCCTCGGCGGCCCGCCGCTGGTGAGGATGGCCACCGGCGAGGAGGCCGACGACGAGTCGCTGGGCGGCGCCGAGATGCACGCCCGCGTCTCCGGCCTGGCCGACCACTTCGCGGTGGACGAGGCGGACGCGCTGCGGATCGCCCGCCGGATCGTCGCCCGGCTCGACCACCGCAAGCCCGGCCCCGGCCCGGACCGGCTCGCCGAACCGCCCGCGTACGACGAGGAGGAGTTGCTCGGGATCGTCCCCGGTGACCTCAAGGTGCCCTTCGACCCGCGCGAGGTGATCGCCCGGATCGTCGACGGCTCCGACTTCGACGAGTTCAAGCCGCTCTACGGCACCAGCCTGGCCACCGGCTGGGCCCGCCTCCACGGCTACCCGGTCGGCGTGCTGGCGAACGCCCAGGGCGTGCTGTTCAGCCAGGAGTCCCAGAAGGCCGCCCAGTTCATCCAGCTGGCCAACCAGCGGGACACCCCGCTGCTCTTCCTGCACAACACCACCGGCTACATGGTCGGCAGGGACTACGAGCAGGGCGGCATCATCAAGCACGGCGCGATGATGATCAACGCGGTCGCCAACTCGAAGGTCCCGCACCTGTCGGTCCTGATGGGCGCCTCGTACGGGGCCGGCCACTACGGCATGTGCGGGCGGGCCTTCGAGCCGCGGTTCCTGTTCGCCTGGCCGAGCGCCAAGTCCGCGGTGATGGGCCCGCAGCAGCTCGCCGGAGTGCTGTCGATCGTCGCCCGGCAGTCCGCCGCGGCGAAGGGACAGCCCTACGACGAGGACGCGGACGCGGCGATCCGGGCGATGGTCGAGCAGCAGATCGAGGCCGAGTCGCTGCCGGTGTTCCTCTCCGGCCGGCTCTACGACGACGGCGTGATCGACCCGCGCGACACCCGGACGGTGCTCGGCCTGTGCCTGTCCGCGATCCACAACGCGCCGGTCGAGGGCGCGCGCGGCTACGGCGTCTTCCGACTGTAAAGGACCCCCGAGACGATGATCACCAACCTGCTGGTCGCCAACCGGGGTGAGATCGCCCGCCGGGTCTTCCGCACCTGCCGGGAGCTCGGCATCGCGACCACCGCCGTCCACTCCGACCCGGACGCCGGCGCCCCGCACGTGCGCGAGGCCGACGCGGCCGTCCGGCTGCCCGGCGCCGCGCCCGCCGACACCTACCTGCGGGCCGACCTGATCGTCCGGGCCGCGCTCGCCGCCGGGGCCGACGCCGTCCACCCCGGCTACGGATTCCTGTCCGAGAGCGCGGACTTCGCGCGGGCCGTGCTGGACGCGGGACTGCTCTGGATCGGCCCGCCGCCGGCCGCGATCGCCGCGATGGGCTCCAAGACCGCCGCCAAGGAGCTGATGGCCGCGGCCGGGGTGCCGGTGCTCGGCGCGCTGACCGAGCCCACCGAGGCCGACCTGCCCCTGCTGGTCAAGGCCGCGGCGGGCGGTGGCGGGCGCGGCATGCGGGTCGTCCGGAGCCTGGCGGACCTCCCCGGCGAACTGGCGGCCGCCCGCGCCGAGGCGGCCAAGGCCTTCGGCTCGGACGAGGTGTTCTGCGAGCGCTACCTGCCCGCCGGACGGCACGTCGAGGTCCAGCTACTGGCCGACGCCCACGGCACCGTCTGGGCGGTCGGCGACCGCGACTGCTCGCTGCAGCGGCGGCACCAGAAGGTGATCGAGGAGGCCCCGGCCCCCGGCCTGCCCGCGGAGGTGCGCGCCGGCCTGCACGCGGCGGCCCGCGAGGCGGCCAGGGCGATCGGCTACACGGGCGCCGGCACCGCGGAGTTCCTGCTCACCGGGGACGGCCGGTTCTTCTTCCTGGAGATGAACACCCGCCTGCAGGTCGAACACCCGGTCACCGAGGCCGTCACCGGGCTGGACCTGGTGGCGCTGCAGCTCGCCGTCGCCGAGGGGGAGGCGCTGGCGCCCGAGCCCCCGGCCCCCGGCGGCCACGCGATCGAGGCGCGGCTCTACGCCGAGGACCCGGCCAAGGACTGGCAGCCCGCGACCGGGACCCTGTACCGGCTCGAACTCACGCTCCCGTACCAGGAGTTCACCGGTGCCGGAGCCGGAGCCGGAGCCGGAGCAGGCACAGGAGCAGGCGCAGGAACGGGCACGGGCACGGGACGAGGCACCGGACTGCGGCTGGACTCCGGAGTGGAGGCCGGCAGCGAGATCACCCCGCACTACGACGCGATGCTCGCCAAGGTGATCGCCTGGGCGCCCACCCGCGCGGCCGCCGCCCGCCGGCTCGCCGACGCGCTCGCCCGCGCCCGCATCCACGGCCCGGCCACCAACCGGGACCTGCTGGTGCGCGCCCTGCGCCACCCGGCCTTCCTGGCCGCGGAGCTGCACACCGGTTTCCTGGCCGAGCACGCGGCCGAACTCACCGCCCCGGACGGCAAGGGCGCCGACCGCGCCGCGCTGGCCGCCGCCCTCGCCGACGCCGCCGGCCGCCGCGGCGCCCTGCCCTCCGGCTGGCGCAACCTGCCCTCGCAGCCGCAGCTCAAGCGCTACCGGGCCGAGGACGGCACCGAGACGGCCGTCCGGTACCGGCTGACCCGCGCCGGTCTGCTGGCCGAGGACCACCCGGGCGTCGAGCTCGTCGAGGCCGCGCCGGACCGGGTGGTGCTGTCCGAGGACGGGCTGCGACGCACCTACCGCGTCGCCCGCTACGGCGACCGGGTGCACGTCGACACCCCGGCCGGCGGCACCGTGCTCACCGCCCTGCCGCGCTTCCCCGACCCCACCGTCCGCACCGAGCCCGGCGCGCTGCTCGCCCCGATGCCCGGCACCGTCGTCCGGGTCGTCGCCGCCGTCGGGGACACCGTCACCGCCGGCCAGCCGCTGCTGGTGCTGGAGGCGATGAAGATGGAGCACCGCGTCGCCGCCCCGGCCGACGGCACCCTCGTCGAACTGTGCGCCACCCCCGGCCGGCAGGTCGAAACCGGCACCCTGCTGGCCGTCGTCCAGCCCATCGAAGCCTGAGGAAGGACCCGCATGTCCACCATCGGCAGTCAGCTCCTGGAGACCCCCGAACGCCAGGCCCTGCGCCGGGCCGTCGGCGACCTCGGCCGCCGCTACGGCTCCGCCTACTACCTCGCCAAGGCCCGGGCCGGCGAACCCGCCGACGAGCTGTGGGCGGACGCCGGCAAGGCCGGATACCTCGGCGTCAACCTGCCCGTCGAGTACGGCGGCGGGGGCGGCGGCATCACCGACCTCGCCATCGTCCTGGAGGAGCTCGGCACCGCCGGGTGTCCGCTGCTGCTGCTCATCGTCTCCCCGGCGATCTGCGGCACCGTGATAGCCCGCTACGGCACCGAGGAGCAGAAGCGCCGCTGGCTGCCGGGCCTGGCCGACGGCAGCCGCCGGATGGCCTTCGGCATCACCGAACCGGACGCCGGTTCGAACTCCCACCGGATCTCCACGGTGGCCCGCCGGGACGGCGAGGACTGGCTGCTGACCGGCCGCAAGGTGTTCGTCTCCGGCATCGACCACTGTGACGCGGTGCTGTTCGTGGCCCGCACCGAGGACGCCCGTACCGGCAAGCTGAAGCCCTGCCTGTTCGTCGTCCCGCGCGAGACCCCCGGCTTCGAGTACCGGGCGATCCCGATGGAGCTCGTCGCCCCGGAGAAGCAGTTCCAGGTCTTCCTGGACGACGTCCGGCTGCCCGCCGACGCCCTGGTCGGCGACGAGAACGCGGGCCTGCTCCAGCTGTTCGCCGGCCTCAACCCCGAGCGCATCCTCACCGCGGCCTTCTCGCTCGGCCTCGCCCGCCAGGCCCTCGGCAAGGCGGTCGAGTACGCGAAGACCCGCACGGTCTGGTCCACCCCGATCGGCGCCCACCAGGGCCTGGCCCACCCGCTCGCCCAGTGCGCGGTGGAGATCGAGCTGGCCCGGCTGATGACCCAGAAGGCCGGGCTGCTCTACGACGCGGGGGAGGACCTCGCCGCCGGGGAGGCCGCCAACATGGCCAAGTACGCCGCCGGCGAGGCCGCCGCCCGTACCGTCGACCAGGCGGTGCAGACCCTCGGCGGCAACGGCCTGACCCAGGAGTACGGGCTGGGCGCGCTGCTGGCCGCCACCCGGGTCGGCCGGGTCGCCCCGGTCAGCCGGGAGATGGTGCTCAACTACGTGGCCCAGCACACCCTCGGGCTGCCGAAGTCGTACTGATGCACGAGACCTCGCCCAGGTGTGCGAGCGCGCCGGTGGTGTCCCCGGTGCGCGGCGGTCGGTCCGAGGGCGGTCGCCGGGGCGTCGGGCGCGAGCGCGGGGAGCCGGATCCCGGGTGAGCGGCGCGGCGGGCGGCGGTGCTCACCCGGACGGTCCATTCGGGCCCGTGGTGCACACCGTCCCGTCGGGCGCCCCCCGGGAGCAACCGCGCCACGCACGGACCGTCATGGGTTCCCCACAATGGCCGAGCCGGACCCCCGACTGTCCGTATGCTCCTGAACGCGCCCCGCACGGAACTGCTCGCCGGTTTTGTTGCTACGTCAACTTCCTTACTGGAGGCTCACCTTGGTGTTCCGCAGCGAGTTCCCCGACGTCTCCGCGGTCGACCAGCCGATCCACGAGGCGGTACTCGGCGCCGCGCACAGGTACGGCGACCGCCCGGCCCTGATCGACGGCGTCACCGGCGAGAGCACCAGCTACGCCCAACTCGCCGCCGCCGTCGAGCGGGTGGCCGCCGGGCTGGCCGAGACAGGCGTGCGCCGCGGTGACGTCGTCGCCCTCTTCAGCCCCAACTCGACCGCCTACCCGATGGCCTTCTACGGTGCGACCAGGGCCGGCGCCACCGTCACCACGGTCTCCTCCTTCGCCAAGCCCGCCGACCTGGCCGGCCAGCTGCGCGACAGCGGTGCCCGCTGGCTGGTCACCGTCTCCGCCTTCCTGTCGACCGCCCGTGCGGCCGCCGAACTCCTCGCCGAACAGGGCCACCCGCTGGCCGGGACCGTCGTCCTGGACGGTGCCGAGGGCCACCGCTCGCTCGCCGACCTGCTGGCCGCCACCGGCCCCGCCCCCGAGGTCGCCATCGACCCGGGCGAGGACATCGCCGTGCTGCCGTACTCCAGCGGCACCACCGGCCTGCCCAAGGGCGTGATGCTCACCCACCGCTCGATCGCCACCAACCTCGCCCAGTGCGACGCCCTCTACCGCCCCGCCGAGGGCGAACGGGTGCTCGCCGTCCTGCCCTTCTTCCACATCTACGGGCTGGCCGCGCTGCTCAACCAGCCGCTGCGCTGCGGCGCCACCGTGGTCGTGCTGCCCCGCTTCGACCTGGAGCAGTTCTGCCGCACCGTCCAGGACCACCGGGTGCAGGCCCTGGTGGTCGCCCCGCCGATCGCCCTCGCACTGGCCCGGCACCCGATCGTGGACCAGTACGACCTCTCCTCCGTCGAGTACCTGCTGTGCGCCGCCGCCCCGCTGGACCATGAACTCGCCGACGCCTGCGCCCGGCGCCTGGGCCTGCCGCACCTGCTCCAGGGCTACGGCATGACCGAGCTCTCCCCGGTCACCCACGTCGTCTCCCCGCGCGAGGGCGACCCCTCGCCCGGCTCGGTCGGCCGGATGGTCCCCTCCACCGAGCTGCGGATCGCCGCCCTGGACGGCTCCGACGGCGACCTCGGGCCCGGCGAGCGCGGCGAGCTGCTGATCCGCGGCCCGCAGGTGATGAAGGGCTACCTCGGCCGCCCCTCCGAGACCGCCGCGGTGGTCGACGCCGACGGCTGGCTGCACACCGGCGACGTCGGCTTCGTGGACGAGCGCGGCTACCTGCACATCGTCGACCGGGTCAAGGAACTGATCAAGTACAAGGGCTACCAGGTCGCCCCCGCCGAGCTGGAGGCCGTCCTGCTCGGCCACCCGCAGATCACCGACGCCGCCGTGATCGGGGTCCCGGACGCCGAGGGCACCGAGTGCCCCAAGGCCTTCGTGGTCCGCGCCCCGGGCAGCGCCCTGACCGAGGAGGAGGTCACCGGGTACGTCGCCGGGCAGGTCGCCCCGTACAAGAAGGTCCGCGCGGTGGAGTTCGTGGACGCCGTCCCCAAGTCCGCGGCCGGCAAGATCCTCCGCCGCGAACTGCGTGCCCGCGAGGCCGGGCGCGCCGGCGTCCGCTGACCGGACCGGGCCGCCCCGGCGGCCGAAGACCGGCGCCCGTCTGTGAGGATCTTCCTGCCGCGCCCCGACCGGGACCCGCCGCGCCCCGATCGGAACAGGAACCGCCCGCCGCCATGACCAGCCACCCCGCCGCCCGCGCCCCGCAGCAGGACCGCAGCCGAGCCACCCGGGCCAGGCTGCTCGCGGCGGCCGTGGAATGCCTGGCCGAGCTCGGCTGGCACGGCTCGACCGTCACCGTCGTCGCCGAGCGGGCCGGGGTCTCCCGGGGCGCGGCCCAGCACCACTTCCCGACCCGCGAGGACCTCTTCACCGCGGCCGTCGAGCACGTCACCGCCGAGCGGCTGGCAGCCGTCCGCGCCCACGCGGACGAACTGCCGGCCGCCGGGCCCGACCGCACCGGGGCCGTGGTCGACATGATCGTGCGCCTCTACACCGGCCCGCTGTTCCGCGCCGCCCTGCACCTGTGGACCGCCGCCGCCACCGAGGAGGTGCTGCGTGAGCGGATCATCGCCCTGGAGGGCCGCGTCGGCCGGGAGGCCCACCGGGCCGCCGTGGAGTTCCTGGACGCCGACGAGAGCCGCCCCGGCGTGCGCGAATCCGTGCAGGCCACACTGGACCTCGCCCGCGGACTGGGCCTCGCCAACCTGCTCACCGACGACAGCCACCGACGTTCCGGAGTGATCCGGCAGTGGGCGGGCGTTCTGGAGAGTACGCTGCGGCCGGTACGCCCATGACGCCCGTACAACCGGAGCGGCCGGACGCCCCCTGACCAAGGGGTCGCCGGGCGGCCGATGTCCGTGCAGTCTGGAGAAGAATCCCGGCCGGCACGGACCGCTAGGCCCCCGGCCGGGCACGAGCCGAACCGGGGTGCTGCCTGATCATGCACGGACACGAGTGGGACGCGACCGACGCCGCCCCGGCACCGGGCGGCAATCCCGGACGTTCCGACGGCACGCACCCCGAAGGCCATCGGCTCGTCCCGCTCGCCACGGCGCTGCTCCAGGACGACGGACTGATCCTGCACTGGAGCGAGGACGCCGAGGCCCTGCTCGGCTACTCCTCCGAGGAGGCCGTCGGCAGCTACGCCGCCCAACTGCTCACCGACGAGTCCGACCGCTCCGAGGTGCTCGGCCTCTTCCAGCGGATCATGGGCGGCAGCGGCTGGTCCGGCGTCTTCCCGGTGCGCCACCGCGACGGCCACAAGGTCGACCTGGAGTTCCGCACCTACCCGATCGCCGGACCGGGCGGCACCCTGCTGCTGCTCGCCACCGCCTCCGATATCCGCGCCCTGCACGCCGTCGAGGCCGACCTCGCGGTGCTGGACGGCGTCTTCGACCGCTCGCCGATCGGCATGGCCGTCTACGACACCGAACTGCGCTACATCCGGATCAACGAGGCGCTGGCCCGGATGAACGGGGTGCCGGTCGCCGCCCACCTCGGCCGCCGGATATCCGCCGTGCTGCCCGGCATCAACAGCGCCGAGATCGAGCAGATCATGCGTCAGGTGCTGAGGACCGGCAAACCCGTGGTGGACGCCCGCTCGCACGGAAGGGTCCCCGGCGACCCCAAGCGGGACCACGCCTGGTCCGCCTCCTACTTCCGGCTGGAGGACTCCACCGGCCGGATCTTCGGGGTCTGCTCCTCGATCATCGACGTCACCGAGCGCTTCCAGGCCGAGGCCCGTGCCGCCCGCGCGCAGGAACGGCTCGCCACCATCGCCGAGGCGACCGCCCGGATCGGCACCACCCTCGACCTCCAGCGCACCGCCGAGGAGCTGATCGAGGCGGTCGTCCCCCGGTTCGCCGACTTCGCCACCGTCGACCTGCTGGAGCCGGTGCTGCGCGGCTCCGAGCCCACCGTGATCCCCTCCGACCGGAACATCACGCTGCGCGCCGTCGCCGTCGGGGAGTCCTACGAGAGCGGCCTCGCGCACGCCGTGGACGTGGTCGGTGAGACCTCCGAGTACTCCCCGGACCGCAGCTACGTCCAGTGCCTGCGCAGCGGGAAGCCGCTGCTGCGCTCGCACGTGGACGAGGAGGCGCTGCGCGGCCTGGTGGCCAGCGAGGACCGGGTGGCCCCCGGCATAGCGGCGGGCATCCACTCGTACCTGATGGTGCCGATCACCGCCCGGGGCATGGTGCTCGGCGGCTCCGAGTTCATCCGGATGCGCAACCCCGAGCCGTTCACCGCCGCCGACGTCGCCCTCGCCGAGGAACTGGTCGCCCGCACCGCGCTGGCGCTCGACAACGCCCGGCTCTACCGCCGCGAGCGGGAGACCGCGCTCACCCTCCAGCGCAGCCTGCTGCCGCAGGAGGTGCACCGCACCCTCGGCCTGGAGATCGCCTACCGCTACCTGCCCAGCAGCGTGGTCAGCGAGGTCGGCGGCGACTGGTTCGACGTGGTGCCGCTGTCCTGCGGGCGGGTCGCCCTGGTGGTCGGCGACGTGATGGGCCACGGCATCCGGGCCGCCGCCACGATGGGCCAGCTGCGCACCGTCGCCCGGACCCTCGCCACCCTCGACATGCCGCCCGAGCAGGTCCTCACCCGGCTGGACGAGACCGCCACGGGGATCGGCGAGGGCCAGTTCGCCACCTGCGTCTGCGCGGTGTACGACCCGCTGGAGCGCACCGTCCAGATCGCCTCGGCCGGGCACCTGCCGCCGATCCGGGTGGGCCCCGACGGCACCGCCGCCCGGGTGGACGTGCCGCCCGGGGTGCCGCTGGGCGTCGGCGGGGTGGCCTTCGAGTCGATCGAGTTCGACATTCCCGAGGGCGGCATGGTCGCGCTCTACACCGACGGCCTGGTCGAGCGGCGCGGCCAGGACCTGGACGCCGGCATCGACCTGCTCGCCCGCACCCTGTCCGGCCCCGGCCGGACCCTGGAGGAGAGCTGCGACGCCGTCCTCGCGGCGCTGGTCACCGACGGCACCGAGGACGACATCGCGATGATCATGGCCCGGGTGCTGCCGCTGCCCGCCGACCGGATCGCCACCCTGCCGCTGTCCGGCGGGGGCCGGGTGCCCGGCAAGGCCCGCCGCTTCACCCGCGCCACCCTGGAGGCCTGGGGCCTGTCGGCGGTCACCGACTACGCCGAGCTGCTGGTCAGCGAGCTGGTCACGAACGCCCTGCTGCACGCCGACGCCCCGCGCCGGCTGCGGCTGTTCCGCGACCGGGTGCTCACCGTGGAGGTCTCCGACGCCGGCGGCCAGACGCCCCAGCTGCGCCCGTTCGCCGAGCAGGACGAGGGCGGACGCGGGATGTTCCTGGTCAGCGAACTGGCCCAGCGCTGGGGCAGCCGGCTGACCCGGGACGGCAAGGTGGTCTGGGCGGAGCTGGAGCTGCCCTTCGGGGCTTCCTAGGAAGCGGCCGCTCCGGCAGACGGGAACGGCCGTTCCCCCGGGGGAAACGGCCGTTCCCGGGCACTGCTACGCGGTGACCTTCGGCTGCTCGGCCGGTGCGTCGACCGCGCCCTGCGAACCGGTCGCCGCCCCCGGCTTCGGCTCGGACAGCCCGCGCAGCAGCCGCCAGGCCATCACGGCCGCACCGACCAGCAGTGCGGCGGCCAGCAGCCCGGCGCTGTTCATGCCGTTGACGAAGGACTCCCGGGCGCTCGCCAGCAGCGGCCGGGCGAGCTCCGGCGACAGGCCCTGCGCCGTCTCGACGGCCGAGCCCAGCGATTCGCCGGCCCGGGCGGCGGCCGCCGGGTCCGTCCCGGCCGGGACCGCCAGCCCGCTCGCGTAGATCGAGCCGACCACCGAGCCCACCAGGGCGATGCCGAGCGCGGTGCCCAGCTCGTACGCCGTCTCCGAGACCGCCGAGGCGGCCCCGGCCTTGTCGGCGGGCGCGGCGGTCAGCACCAGGTCGGCGCCGAGCGTGTAGACCACGCCCTCGGCCGTCCCGACCAGCAGGAAGGAGGCGGCCAGCAGCAGGTAGGTGGTGTCCTGCGACAGCCAGCCGAGCGCGCCCACGCCCAGTCCCATCGCCAGCAGGCAGGCCGTCAGCGCCTTGCGGGCGCCGAAGCGCCGGGCGATCGCGGCGGTGAGCAGACCGCCGGCCACCGAACCCGCGAAGGCCGGCAGCTCGGCCAGGCCCGCCTGGAGCGGCTGGTAGCCGCGGACCAGCTGGAGGTACTGCGAGACCACGAAGATCACGCCGGAGAGCCCGACCAGGGAGATCAGCGAGGCCGAGACGGCCGCCGTGAACCGCCGGTCGCGGAACAGCCGGACGTCGAGCAGCGGGGTCTCCAGCCGCAGCTGGCGGCGGACGAAGAGGAACAGCGCGGTGGCGCCGAGGACGAAGGCGACCGGTACGTCCCAGCGGTCCACGCCGTGCGCGGCGGCCTCCTTGATCGCGTACACCGTGCCGATCACGCCGGCCATCGACAGCAGCACGCTCAGCACGTCCCAGCGGCCCGGCTTCGGGTCCTTGGACTCCGGCAGCAGCCAGGCGCCGGACACCAGCAGCAGGATCAGCACCGGGATGTTCAGCAGGAACACCGAACCCCACCAGAAGTGCTCCAGCAGCACCCCGCCGACGACCGGCCCGAGGGCGGCGCCGGCGGTGGCGGCCGCGCCCCAGATGCCGATCGCGGTGGCCCGCTCCCGGTCGTCCGGGAAGAGGCCGCGGATCAGCGAGAGCGTGGACGGCATGATCGTCGCCCCGGCCACGCCGAGCAGCGCGCGGGCCAGGATCAGCCAGCCGGCGCTCGGCGCGTAGGCGGCCAGCAGCGAGGCGGCGCCGAAGGCGGCGGACCCGGCCAGCAGCAGCTTCTTGCGGCCGATCCGGTCGCTCAGGGCGCCCATGCTGACCAACAGGCCGGCCAGCACGAAGGAGTAGGAGTCGCCGATCCAGAGCAGCTGGGTGCCGCTGGGGCGCAGCGTCTCGCTGATCGACGGGATGGCGAGGGAGAGGACGGTCGCGTCCAGGGCGACCACGGTCACGGCCAGGACGAGGACGGCGAGGCCGGTCCAGCGCTGGCGGGCGGTCAGGGTGTTCATGGTTTATCGGTGTCCGGCCTGTGGTCGGAAGTGCTGTGGACAGGGGCGGCGGTGCTGTGGGCGGTGCTGCCGGCGGTGGCGCCGGCGGGGGTGCGGGTGTCCGGTCTGCGCAGCGCGCCGCCGAGGAACAGCTCGGCGAGCGAGAAGGCGGCGTCGCGCGGGGCGAGCCGGCCGTCCTGGATGGACCAGCCGACGCCGGCCACCAGGTCGAAGAAGGCCTCGCTCAGCCAGGCGGCGCTCAGTTCGATGCGGAACACGCCCTGCTGCTGGCCGCGCAGGAAGAGCGCGTGCAGCCGGGCGATCTGGACCTCCCAGAGGTCGTTGATGTCCTCGTGCTCGTAGAGCTGGTTCTCACCGGCCAGGAAGGCACAGAGCATGGCGTCCGGGACGGAGGCGTCCACCAGGCGGCGCAGCGCGGCCTCGGCGTCGCCCCGCTCGACGTCGGCGGTGTCCAGCGCGGAGGCGAAGCGGCGCAGCCCGAGCAGGCCGATCTCGCGGATCAGCGCGTCGCGTCCCGGGAAGAGCCGGTGCAGTGTGGCGCGGCTGATGCCGGCGGCGCGCGCGATCTCGTCCAGGTGGGCGGTCGGGCGGCGGGAGAGGACGCCGACGGCGGCTTCCAGGACAGTGTCGCGATCGGTGGCCATGCATCGAGTCTAGTTCACATGAGACGTGGATGTCTCATCCTTTTGTTCGGGCTCTCAGGTGAGGCGTCGGGTCCCGGTGGGCGGGCAGCAAAAAACCGGGGACGGTGGGTGTACCGTCCCCGGTCCGGGGTGCTGCCCTGTCCGGCTGTCGTCGCCGGCCGCCGCGTTCGGTCGCCGTCGGGCGGCGGCGGTGGGCCGGCTCCGGCCTCAGCTCTGGTTGTAGAAGCCGGTCTCGTCCATCGGGCGGTCGATCACCATGACCTCGACGTCGGCCGGGGTGAGCAGGAAGACCCTCCGGGCGATCCGCTCGATGCCGCCCCTGGTGCCGAAGATCAGCCCGGAGGCGAAGTCGACCATGCGCTTGGCCTCGGCCTCGTTCATCTCGGTGAGGTCCATGACCACCGGGATGCTCGCCCGGATGTGCTCACCGACCGTCCGGGCCGCCTCGAAGCCCGTCGGCCGCAGGGAGACGATCTTCGTGGGCGCGGGGGCGGCCGGAACCGTCTCCTGATCCACCCACTCGTCGTCGTACACCGCGGCCGGGTAGTTCCCCGAGGGCATCAGCCACCCGTTGTGGTGCTCGTCGCGAAGTGCTCCCATGCCGCGCCTCCCTGCCTCGTCCCGTCCTGGTCCCCCGGGGTCGCGTGCCGTTCTTGACACGTCATCCACTCGTCGGAACTGTCCGAGTATCGCACTGTTCACCGGTCCCGTGCCCGCTCGCAACCCCCGTACGAGTCGTGCCGCGCCGGAAACCCGGGCGAACCCGGGCACTTCCAGTGACGCGGCGCGGCACCGTACGGTTGCGCGCGTTGACCTTATCGGTCGCGGTCACGGCTTAATTGACCTTCTGTCAACAATGAGGAAACGATTTCACCCGTCGCGTCACTCGCCGGTCGCGCCGTCGATCAATTCGCGCAGAAGATCCGCGTGGCCGTTGTGTCGCGCGTACTCCTCGATCATGTGGGTGAGGATCCAGCGCAGCGTCACCGGCTCGCCCCGGCGCGGGTTCTTGGCGACGGTGTCCAGCGGCAGGCCGGCGGCGGCGAGGCGGGCGGCCTCGACCTCGGCGCGCCAGGTGGCGAAGTCGGCCGCGACGTCGGCGGTGTCGACGTCGTCGAAGTCGGCGTCCTCGTGCTCCTTGGTCCAGAAGTGCCCGGCGATCTCCCCGCCGAGCAGGACGGACCGGAACCAGTACTGCTCCACCTCGGCCATGTGCCGGACCAGGCCCAGCAGCGAGAGGGTGGACGGCGGGACGGAGCGCAGCCGCAGCTGGTCGTCCGTCAGACCCTCGCACTTGAGGGCGAGGGTGCGGCGGTGGTAGTCGAGGAAGGCGGTCAGGGTGGCGGCCTCGTCGGCCGTCATCGGCGGGTCCACCCGCGGGTTCGATTCGGTCATGCGCGCCATCCTGGCGTCCGGCCGCGCGCGGGCGCGAGCGATTTTGCTCCCGGCCCCGTGGCGCGGCTCAGCCGGCCGTCGCCCGGCGGCGGGTCCGGACCGTCCGCCAGAGGCCCACCACGCTGCCCAGCACCAGCAGGGCGATCACCCCCGCCGACAGCAGGAAGGCCGCCGAGCCCGGCCGGCCCGCGCTGGCCGCCGCCGTGACGTACACCGCGGTGGTCGGCACCACGCCGATCGCGGTGGCCAGCACGAAGGGCAGGAAGCGGACCCCGGAGAACGCGGCGCCGTAGTTGGCCGCCTGGAACGGCATGCCGGGCAGCAGCCGCAGCACCAGCACACTGCGGAAGCCCTGCTCGGTGAACCGCCGGTCCAGCGCCCCGAGCACCTTCCCGCGCAGGTACGGGCGCAGCGCCTCCCGGCCGAGGCCCCGGCCGAGCCCGAAGGCCAGGGCCGCGCCCACGGTGGTGCCGAGCACCGCCAGCAGCACGCCCTGCTGGATGCCGAGCAGCAGACCGGCCACCGCGTTCAGCGCCGGCCGGGGCACGAAGGCGAGCGTCCCCACCGCGTAGACCAGGGCGAACAGCGGGCCGAACCAGTACCCAGGCATCCGGTCCGCCAGCCCGCCGGACAGCAGCTCCGTCGGGCTCCACAGCAGCAGCGACCCGGCCGTCGCCGCGAGCACCACCACCAGCAGCGCGAACCGCCACCACGGGGAACGCGGTGCGACGGCGGGCGCCTGCGGCACGGCGGGCGGCACGGGAACGGCATCGGGCTCGAACACCGCCCGAGCCTAACCGGTGCCCGGGCCCCGCCGGCGCCCCGGGCCGACCCGCGGGACGGACCTCAGCTCGGTCGGGAGAGGAACCCCAGCAGGCGCTGCCACGAGTCGCGGGCCGCGTCGGCGTGTTCGACGGCGGCGAGCTCGAAGAAGTTGTGGGGTGCCCCCGGATAGCTGACGAACTCGTGGGGGCAGCCGGCCGCGGTGAGCGCCGCGTCGAAGGCCTCGACGGTGGCGGCCGGGATGTGCTCGTCGGCGCCGCCCCAGAAGGCGAGCACCGGGGCGGTCAGCCCCCCGGCCAGTTGGGTGGGCCCGGGGGCGCCGTTGAGGGTGTCCGGGTAGCCGTAGTAGCCGACCGCGCCGGCCAGGCCGAAGCGCGGGGCGGCGGTGCGGAAGGCCTGCCGGCCGCCGAAGCAGAAGCCGAGCGCGACCACTTCGGCGGGCCCGGCGGCGCGCAGCCGTTCCAGTGCGGCGGTGATGTCGGCGTCCAGTCCTCCGGAGGTGAGCGCGAGCAGGTGGGGGAGCAGGTTCGGCATTTCGCCGAATTCCGCCGGGCGCTTTTCCGGGGCGGCTCCGGCGGTGCGGCCGTAATAGTCGAGGACGAGGGCCGGGTGGCCGTGTTCGGCGAGCCGGGCGGCGGTCTGCCGGTAGAACGCGGAGAGGCCCCTGTTGTCCGGCAGGACGAGCACCCCGGGGCCGGTGGCGGTCTCCGGCCGGGCCAGGAAGGCGCCGAACCGGGTGCCGTCGGCCGAGGTCAGGGTGAGTGGGGCGGCCTCGGCCAGGGGCCACGGGGCGGGGCCGAGGACGGGCGGGGCGGCGTCCGGGTCGTAGCACACGGGGGAATTCCTCTCGCGGAGCACGAAAACCGCCGGGCGCGGTGTGCGCCCGGCGGTTCGAGACCTTAGCGGGAAATTCCCTCAGGAATTCATCATCATATCGCGGAGAGATCTTTTCCGGAAGGCTTTTCCGGTGACATTGCGGTCACGTTCTCGCCGCCGGAATTCCGTTCGGCCAGCCGCAGCGCCCCGGCGCTCAGCAGCAGGGCGCAGGCGAGCGCGGTGACCAGGCCGAAGGAGACGGTCAGCGAGGTGGCCTGGGCGAGGGCGCCGATGACCGCGGGGGCGATCAGGCCGGAGGTGTAGGTGACGGTGGCGACGCCCGCGATGGCCTGGCTGGGGTTGGTGCCGATCCGGCCGGCCGCGGCGAAGGCGAGCGGGACGATCACCGCGATGCCGATGCCGATGAGGGCGAAGCCGGGGATGGCCAGTGCCGGGCTGTCCGCGGCGACCACCAGCAGGCCGCCGACGGTGGCGACGGCGCCGCCGATGCGGGTGGTGCGGACGGCGCCGAGGCGGCGGATCGCCGCGTCCCCGGCGAGCCGGCTGACCGCCATGGTGAGCGAGAAGGCGGTGTACGAGGCGGCGGCGACGGTGGCCGAGGCGCCGGTGACGTCCCGCAGGTAGACGCCGCTCCAGTCCATCGAGGCGCCCTCGGCGAAGACCGCGCAGAAGCCGACCAGTCCGATCACCAGCGAGCTGCGCGGCGGCAGCGCGAACCGCGGCGGCTCCTCCGCGCCCTCGTGCGCCCGGAGGTCGGGCAGGCCGCGGCAGACGGGCTGGGCGAGCGCGAGCAGGACCAGCGCGGTGACGGCGAGCTGGATCCGGGCGTCGAGGTCCAGGTGGGCGGCGAGGATGCCGAAGGGGGAGGCCAGCAGGCCGCCCGCGCTCCACATCCCGTGCAGCCCGGACATGATCGAGCGGCCGAGCCGCTCCTCGATCTCCACGCCCTGGGCGTTCATCGCGACGTCGGCCATCCCGGAGGTGGCGCCGTACACCAGCAGGGCCGCGCACAGCACCGGCAGCGAGGGGGCGAGCGCGGGCAGGGCGAGGGACAGGCACCAGAGCGAGATCAGCCCGCGCACCGCGGCCCGGCCGCCGTAGCGGTGCACGAAGCGGCCGGCCAGCGGCATGGCGAGGGAGGAGCCGACGGCGGGCATGACCAGGGCCAGGCCGAGCTGGCCGGCCGAGAGGTCGAGGTGGTGCTGGATCCAGGGGATGCGGGTGACGAAGCTGCCGGTGACGGCCCCGTGCACCAGGAAGGTCAGGGCGATGCTCCTCCGGGCCCGGCGGGGCGCGGTCAACGGCTCCGGCGGTGGTGGTGCGGTGGTTCCGCTCATGGGTTCTTCCCTCCCGGTCGCGCGGTGAGGGGCGCGACAGTGCCCTGTGACGGTCGCTAAATTATCAGGAAGGGACCCTGATAGAAATGCTCTGGAAGGATGAGCTGCCATGACCACCGCGCGTACGGCCACGCCGAGCACCGCCCGGGCGATCAACGACCGGTTGGCGCTCAACCTCCTGCTCGAACAGGGCCCCCTGACCGCGACCGAGCTGCGCGACCTCACCGGCCTCTCCCGGCCGACCGTCGCCGACCTGCTCGAACGCCTCCAGCGCACCGGACTGGTGGCCGTCGTCGGCGAGCGCGGCGAACAGCGGCGCGGCCCCAACGCCCGGCTCTACGCGCTGGTCGCCTCCCGGGCCCACCTCGCCGCCTTCGACGTCCGCTCCGGCGGCGTCAGCCTGGTCGTCGCCGACCTGGCCGGACGCGGCCTGGCCACCGCCGAGGTCCCGGTCGAGGGCGACGGCGGGCCGGACACCGCCGGGACCATCGTCGCCGCCCTGCTGGACACCGCGCGCGGCGTCGGCGTCGAACGGCTGCACACCGTCGCGGTCGGCGCCCCCGGACTGGTCGACCAGGCCACCGGCCGGCTGCAGAGCACCGGCAAGCTCCCCGCCTGGCACGCCGAACTCCTCGCCGCGCTGCGCGAGCTGCCCGGCACCGAGGTGATCCTGGAGAACGAGGTCAACCTGGCCGGGCGGGCCGAGTACCGGGTCGGTGCCGCGCGCGACCGCGACACCTTCGTGCTGCTGTGGCTCGGCCACAGCGTCGGCGCCGCCGTGATCCTGGACGGGCGGCTGCGCCGGGGCTTCTCCGGCGGCACCGGCGAGATCTGCTTCCTGCCCGTTCCCGGCACCGTCGCCCTGCCCAGCGCCGACAGCTGCGAGGGCGGCTTCCACAGCCTGGTCGGCAGCGCCGCGATCTGCGCGCTGGCCCGCGCCCACGGGCTGCCCGCCGGCCCGGCCGGGGACGCCCCCGCCGCCGAGGCCGCCGTACGGGCCGCCCTGGCGGCCGGCGCGGCGGGCGAGGTCTTCCTGGACGAGCTGGCCGAGCGGATCGCGATCGGTGCGGCGAGCGTCTGCGTGGTGCTGGACCCCGGCTGCGTGGTGCTCGGCGGCGAGGTCGGCCGGGCCGGCGGCCCGGAGCTGGCCGGGCGGGTCGAGCGGCGGCTCGCCCGGCTCTCCCCGCTGAGCACCGAGGTGCGGGCCGGCACGGCGGGCGGCGGCGCGGTGCTCGCCGGGGCGGTGCTCACCGCCGGGGACGCGGTGCGGCGCGACCTCTTCGGCGAGCCGTGACCGCCCTCGCGTGATCACCCGCGCCGTCCGTACGGCAGGATGGCGCAGGGGCACTCGCCCCGGGAATCAGAACCACCGTCAGGAGACGCTCATGGGCCAGCCCGAGGTGCCGGCCAACCCGTACCGCATCGGCGAGGCCGCGGCGCTGCTCGGCGTCAGCGCCGACACCATGCGGCGCTGGGTGGACGCCGGGCGGGTCGCCGCCGCGCGGGACGAGCACGGGCACCGGATCATCCCGGGGGCCGAACTCGCCGCGTTCGCCCGGGAGCTGGCCCGGCCGGAGAACTCCGAGGCGGAGGGCCGGCCGTCCTCGGCGCGCAACCGCTTCCCGGGGATCGTCACCCACGTGGTGCTCGGCGACGTGGCCGCGCAGGTGGAGATCCAGGCCGGGCCGTTCCGGGTGGTGTCCCTGATCAGCCGGGAGTCGGCGGAGGAGCTGAACCTGGTCCCCGGCGCACCCGCCACGGCGGTCATCAAGTCCACCAATGTGATGGTCGAACGACGCTAGTCGGGGCCCGTCGCCCGAGCACGGGCCCGCCCCGGCCGCCCCGGCCCCATGAGCCCCACGAGCCCCGGAACCGAAGGAGAGGCCCGGATGCCACCCCCGCACCTGCCGACCACCCAGAGCGCCGTGCTCGCGATCGAGGCCGTGGCCGCCCGGCACGGCCGAACCGTCCGCGCCCAGCACGACATCGGCCGCGACCGGACCTTCGCCGGGCTGGTCGGCCCGGGCGGTCCGGACGGGGAACTGGACGCCGTCCCGCACGAGGCACTGCTGGAGTTCGACGGCCGGCCCGCCGTCACCGTCCGGCTGTTCATCCACGACGAGGTCACCGTGACCGTCGAGGGCATCGCCTTCGACGTCGACCGCGACCGCGTCCCCGGCTTCCTGAACGCCCTCTGGTCCGACCTGGTGCACGTCAAGGCGCGCACCTTCCCGCCGTCCACCACGCTGATCGTCACCGTCCCGGGGGAACCGAGCCACCGCGAGGCCATCGGCGTCCACGACCTCACCCCCTGGCTCGCCGGAAGGATCCGTTGAACGCCATGGCCAAGCCGCTCGCCGTCGCCCACCGCGGCGATCCCTACCGTTACCGCGAGAACACCCTGCCCTCCGTCGAGTCCGCGCTCGCCGCCGGGGCCGACGCCGTCGAGGTGGACGTCCGGCTCACCCGCGACCGGGTGCCCGTGCTGCTGCACGACAGCACCCTGGAGCGGCTCTGGCGCGACCCGCGGTCGATCGACCGGGTCACCGTCGACCAGCTGGAGGAGCTGCGGCAGGGCCCGCTGACCGTCCCCACCCTCGCCGAGGCGATCAAGGCGGTCGCCGCCGTCGACGGCCGCAGGCTGCTGATCGACCTGGACGACGCCGGACCGGCCGCGGCGACCTGGTCGGTGGTCACCGGGCTCGGCGCCGAACACGCGGTCGCCTTCTGCGGCCCCACCGCCGCCATGCTCGCGGTGCGCGAACTGAGCCCGGACGCCGAGATCGCCCTCACCTGGAAGCAGCCCGGGATGCCCGTGCGCGCCCTGCTGGACGACCTGCGCCCGCGCTACCTCAACCCGCCGTTCGGCCTGGTCACCCCCGCCTTCACCGCCGCCGCGGCGGAGCAGGGGCTCGCCGTCTCCACCTGGACCGCCGACCTGCGCCGCACCATGCGCCGGCTGCGCGAGAGCGGTGTCGCCTCCATCACCTCCAACCGGATCGGCGTCCTGCGCTCCGTGCTGGACGGCCGCCGGTGACCGGACCGGTCCTGAGCCGACGGGCCGAGGACGGCGCGGTGCGGTTCGAGGCCCCCGGGTAGCTCGTTCGGGTGCTCCCGGCCGATCCGCCGCGCGGGCCGTCGGAACCTCTGCTGAGCTGGGGCGGTCCGGAATCGTCGAGACCCCGGCGGAGGCGACCGTGTCCGTGGAGCGCGCGTCCGGCGAGGAGCGGCGGCCGGACCACCGCAGGCCGTACCTGATGCTGCCCCCGGCGCTGCGGCAGGCGGCGGCCTGGTCGCTGGCGGTGATCCTGCTGATCGCCGTCGCCTCGCTGGTGGTCTTCGCGCTGGTCGAACTGCGGGCCGCGACCGTGCCGTTCCTGCTGGCACTGCTCGGGACCTCGCTGCTCTACCCGGTGGTGCCCTGGCTGGTGCGCCGGGGTGTCGGGCGGGGCCTGGCCGCCGGGCTGACCTGCACGGTGCTGGTCACGGCGGTCGGCGGGGTGATCGCCCTGCTGGTCAACTCCCTGGTGCACAGCGCCCCGCAGATCGCCGCCTCGCTCCCGGAGGCCGGGCGGCGGCTGGCCGGCTGGCTCGGCCCCTTCGGGTCGAAGATCCAGCACGCGCTGAGCAACGCCAAGGGCGAGACCAACTCGCTGGTGTCCACCCTCACCAACGGCGTGCTCTCCGGGCTCGGCCTGCTCACCCAGCTGATCACCGGCGGGGTGCTGGCGCTCGCCCTGGTGTTCTTCTTCCTGCGGGACGGCCACCGCACCGGCGACGTCATCCGCTCCTACCTGCCCGAGCGCAGCGCCACCACCGTGATCGCCTGCGCCGGGCGGGCCTTCGACGCGATGGCCGGGTTCATGCGCGGCACCACCCTGATCGCCCTGATCGACGCGAGCTTCATCACCATCGGCCTGCTCGCCCTCGGTGTGCCGGGTGCGCCGGGGCTGGGCGCGCTGGTCTTCATGGGCGCCTACATCCCCTTCGTCGGGGCCTTCCTGTCCGGCACGGCGGCGGTCCTGGTCGCCCTCGCCGACGGCGGCATCGGCACGGCGCTGTGGGCGCTCGGCGTGGTGCTCACGGTGCAGATGATCGAGGGCAACATCCTCCAGCCGGTGATCCAGAGCCGCACGGTGGAGCTGCACCCGGCGACCATCATGGTCGCCGTGGTGGCCGGCGCCGGTATCGCCGGGATCATCGGCGCCCTGCTCGCCGTCCCGGTCTGCGCGGCCGGAATGGGTGTCGTCTCGGTGCTGCGCGGGGATCCGGACCGGTCGGCGGCGCCGGACCGCTGAGCAGTCGGCCGGGCGGAGCGGAAAGCGGGTTGCCGTCGGTCGGGGGATCATGTGAGCATTGCTAATGCGACATGAGTCGCAATAGTGCTTCGGGAGGGGTCGCATGGAACTGTTCGAGGTGGCCGAGGCGGGAGCCGGGCCGTACGGAGTCGCCGTGGGGCCCGACGGGGGCGTCTGGTTCACGCTGGTGCACAGCGGGGAGATCGGACGGCTCGCCCCGGACGGGACGGTGCGGCGCTACGGCCTCGGGGCGCCGGGCTGCGGGCCCGCGGTGATCACGGCGGGGCCGGACGGGGCGCTCTGGTTCAGCCGGATGCGGGACCACCGGATCGGGCGGATCGACGTGCACGGGCGGGCCGGCTCGTTCGAGCTGCCGGGCGAGGACCCCGGCCCGTACGGGATCGCCGCGGGGCCGGACGGGGCGCTCTGGTTCACCGAGCTGAACGCCAACCGGGTCGGGCGGATCACCGTGGACGGCGAGGTGACGCAGTACCCGCTGCCGGTCGACGGGGCCTTCCCGTCGCTGATCACGGCCGGGCCGGACGGGGCGCTGTGGTGCACGCTCAACCAGGCGGACGCGGTGGCGAGGGTCGGCACCGACGGCGCGGTGACCGTCCACCGGCTGCCCACCGAGGGCACCGCGCCGGTCGGGATCACCGCCGGGACGGACGGCGCGCTCTGGTACGTCGGGATCGGCGGCGGGCTGGTCGGGCGGATCACCGTGGACGGGAAGGTGACCGAGCATCCGCTGGCCGACCGCTCGGCCAGGCCGCACGCCGTCGCGGCCGCACCGGACGGGGCGCTCTGGTTCACCGAGTGGGGCGCCGGCCGGATCGGGGTGCTCACCCCGGACGGGCGGCTCGACGGCCACCCCGTCCCGGGCGCGGGCGCCGAGCCGCACGGCATCGCCGTCGCCCCGGACGGCACGGTGTACGCGGCGCTGGAGCGCGGGCAGATCGCCCGGCTCACCCCGGCCCGGGACGCCCGGGGCGCTCAGGGCTGACGGCGCAGCAGCTCCTCCAGGTCGGCGAGCAGGCCGAGGGCGGCGGCGCGGTCGGGGGCCGGCGCCGGGGCGGGGGAGCGCTCGGCGATCACCCGCAGGGCGGCGGCGGCCTGGCGGGCGAACATCGCCAGCAGGTCCAGCTCGGGCAGGCTGGCACGGGCCTGCGGGGCCGGGTCCAGCACCTCCAGGACGCCGAGCACCCGGCTGCCGTGGGTGAGCGGCGCGGCCATCAGGGCGGTCGGGACGTACGCGGTGGACTCGGCGAAGTCCCGGTCGAAGGTGCGGTTGGCGCCCAGGTCGTCCACCACCATCGGCTCGCCCGAGGCGGCCACCCAGCCGGCGATCCCCCGGCCGGCCGGGAAGCGGCGGCCCACCAGCGACTCCTCGCCGCGCCCGGAGACGGCCTGGAAGACCAGCTCCCCGGCCGCCTCGTCGAGCAGGCACACCGAGCCCGCCTGGGCGCCGAAGATCGCCCGGGCGACGTCCACCACGGACTGGAGCAGCTCGCGGGCCAGCGGGTCGACGGCGGGGTCAGTGCTGAGGGTCATCGGGCGCCTCCGGGGTGGGGGTGGAAGGGACCTGGACGTTGGCCGCGGTGAGGTAGAGCGCGCTCTTCAGCTGGAAGGTGGTCAGCCTCGGCCGCCGGGACAGGATGCGGGCGCAGAGCCCGGCCACGTACGGGGTCGCGAAGCTGTTGCCGGTGGTGCGGATGGTGGCGCCGCCGAGCCAGGGCACCCGGACGTTCTGGCCGGGCGCGAAGAACTCCACCGGCGGGGCCGGGTTGTACAGGTGCAGCCGCGGGTCGTCCTCCTGGTGGCTGCCCACCGAGATGACCGAGGAGAACCGCCACGGGTAGCTCTCCACCGGGGTGTTGTGGGCGGAGGCGACGATCGCGGTGCGGGCGAAGAAGGCGTCGTCGGCGATCGCGTGCAGCTCGTCCAGGAAGCGGGTCCGGGTGGTGGAGAGGCTGAGGTTGATCACGTCGAAGCGCTGCCCGACGGCCCAGCGCAGCCCGGCGATCAGCATGTCGCCGGTGCCGGTGAAGCGCTCGCCGAGGACCCGCACGCTGTAGAGCTCGCAGTCCGGGGCGGTGCGGCGGATGATGCCCGCGCAGGCGGTGCCGTGCCCGCAGGTGTCGCCGGCGGAGTCCGGGAGGACGACCAGCTCCCTGGTGGCCGGGTCCCTGGCCACCGCCCAGGAGCCCTGCACCGGCCCGACCAGCGGGTGGTCGGGCTCGACCCCGGAGTCGACCACGCAGACCCGTACGCCCTTGCCGGTGCCCACGCCCCCGCCGGTGCCCTCGCCGCTCTCCTCGCCGTCGGGGGCGACGGCGTCGGCGAGCACCGGCAGGTCGGCGGGGGTGCGGTCGCGCAGGCTCCAGGTGAGGCCGGCCGGGCCGCTCACCGGGTGCCCCCGAGCCGCTCGGCCCGCCGCACGCCAGGCAGGTGGCCCTTGGCGGCGAACCGGTCCCGGGCGGTGGCGGCGGCCACCGCGGCCTCGGCGGGGCGGTCGAGCAGCAGCAGGGCGTGCGCCCGGTCGAGCGCGGTCAGCGCCTGGAGCAGCAGCGACTCGGTGGCCTCCGCGGCGGCCAGGGCGGCGGCGGTCAGGTCCAGGGCCGGCGCGGCCTCGCCCCGGGCGGCGGCGAGCCGGCCGCGCAGCGCGTCCAGTTCGATCGCGAGCACCGGCGGCAGCGCGGCGAGGGCGTCCGCGCCGTCCAGGTGCCGGGCGGCCTCGGCCGGGCGGTCGGTGTCCAGCAGGACCCGCGCGGTGGTCAGGGCGAGGCGCGGCAGCGGGGCGGGGTTGCCCTGGTGGCGGGCGATCTCGGCGGCGTCGGCGAGCAGGTCCAGCGCCTGGCCGCTCTGGCCGAGGGCGGCCGCCGCCTGGGCGGTCAGCGCGGGCAGCGCCACCATCGCCTCGGCCAGCGACAGTTCCCCGGCCAGGCTGTTGGCCTCGGCGAGCAGCAGTTCGGCCTCCTCGGGGCGCTCGCGCAGGGCCAGCAGGACGGCCAGCGGGCCGTTCAGCGCGACCCGCACGGTTCGCCGGCCGGTGCCGTGCTCGCCGAGCAGGGCGCGCAGCCGGAAGGTCGCGTTGGGGACGGGCTCGGGGCCGGCCAGCAGGGAGGCGGCCAGTGCGGCCAGCACGGCGGCCCGGTCCAGCTCGGCGTCGGTGCGGCAGACCCGGTCGAGGGCCTGATCCAGCAGCCGCTCGGCCTCGGTGTGCCGGCCGGCCAGCAGCTGCTCCTCGGCCAGCCGCAGCCCGGCCCGGGCCAGGCCGAGGTCGTCCCCGGTGTCGGTGAACAGCGGCAGGACGGCGCGGGCGGTCGCGGCGGGCTGGTCCGGGCCGGGCGGCAGGCCGCGGGCGGCCAGCGCGAGCCGGGCGTGCGCGGCGTCCAGCGGGTCGGCGGCCGCGTCCCGCACCTGGGCGAGGACGGGCAGCGCCTCCTCGGCGCGGCCGAGCGCCAGCCGGGCCTCGCCGAGGAGGCGCAGTGCGGGGCCCGCGGCGCGCTCGCCCGGGTAGTGCAGCCGGACGGCGCGCTCCAGCAGGTCGGTGGCGGCGGGCAGGTCGGCGCGGGCCAGGGCGCCGGCCCCGGCGGCGCCGAGGGCGGCGGCCGCGCGGGTGCGCAGCACGTCGGTACGGGTGTCCAGCAGGCCGAGTTCGAGCCGGTAGCGGTGGGCGCGTTCCAGGTGGCCGCCGACGGCGGCGTCCCCGGTGGAGCGGACGGCCGGCAGGTCGGCGGCGCGCTCGTGGCGCTCGGCGCGGGCCCGCTTGGACATCGACTGGTAGACGGACTCCTGGACCAGGCCGCTGCTGAACCGGTAGCCGGTGCCGGCCGGTTCGACCAGGCGCAGCTCGGCCAGCCGGGCCAGCGCGGCGTGCAGCCGCGGCGGGGTGTCGTCGCCCCCGGCGGACGGGCCGGCCGGCAGCCCGTCGATCGGGCCGGTGAAGACGTCGTCCTCCGGGTCGGCGAAGGCGTCCTGATCGCTGCCGCCGTGGGCGAGTTCGGCGAGTTCGGTGGCAGTGAAGGCGCGGCCGAGGACGGCGGCGAGGTCGAGGGTGGCGCGTTCGTCGCGCTCCAGCCCGTCGATCCGGGCGCTGAGCAGGGCCCGTCCGGTGGGCGGCAGTTCGTCGGCCAGGACGGGGCCCTCGGTCTCGGTGAGGGCGGCCAGCAGCTCCTCCAGGTGCAGCGGGTTGCCCTCGGCGCGCTCCAGCAGCCGGGTGGGAACCGCGTCCTGGTGGGCGCTCAGTTCGGTCAACTGGGCGGCCAGCAGGGCGGATTCGTCCCAGGACAGGCCGCCGACCGGCAGTGCCGGCAGCTCCGGGCGGGCGGCCGGGAGCTCGGGGCGGGTCAGGCAGAGCAGCAGCACGGGGGCCCCGCCGAGCTCGGCCGTCAGCCACCCGGCGGCGTCCACCAGCGCCGGGCCGGCCCACTGGCAGTCGTCCAGGACCAGGACGGCCGGGCGCTCGACGGTGCGGCCCCGCAGGATCGCGGCCAGCAGCTCCAGCGAGCGGCGGGTGTCGATGCCCGGCGCCGTCGCCTCGTCCAGCCGGGCCAGCGCCTCGGCCGGAGCGGCGCCCCCGGGCTCGTCCAGCAGGGTCCGGACCGCCTCGGCGATCGGCGCCAGTGTGCCCTGCTCGCCGAAGCTGCGGCAGCGGGCGGTGCCGCAGCGCGCGGTGCGCCGGCCGACCCGCTCGCGCCACTCACGCACCAGCCGGGTCTTGCCGATGCCGGCCTCGCCGGCGACCAGCAGCAGCTCGGCCCCCGAGCCGCCCGCCACCCGCGCCAACGCGGCGTCCAGCTGCGCCAGTTCGCGATCCCGGCCGACCAGCGGGACGTCGAAGCGGCGCAGCAGCTCCGGGTCGTCCTCGTCCAGGGCGACCAGGCGGTAGGCGGTGACCGGCTCGGCCTTGCCCTTGAGGTGCAGCGGGCCGACCTCGTCCACCTGGGCGGCCGGACCGGCCGCGCGCAGCGTCTGCGGGCCGATCAGCACCTGGCCGGGGGCGGCCCGGGTCTGCAGCCGGGCGGCGATGTTCACGGTCTCGCCGGAGATCAGCGCCTGGCGCGCCGAGGCGTCCGAACCCGCCACCACCTGGCCGGTGTTGACACCGATCCGGACGTCCAGGCGGACCCCGAGGGTGGCGTCCAGCTCGGTGTTGAGGTCCTCCAGGTCCTCCAGCATGGCGAGGGCGGCGGCCAGTGCCCGGTGGGCGTCGTCCTCGCGGATCACCGGGACGCCGAAGACGGCCATCACGGCGTCCCCGATGAACTTCTCCAGGGTGCCGCCGTGCGCCTCGATCCGGCGGTGCATCCGCTCGAAGTAGCGCAGGATCACCTCGCGCAGGGTCTCCGGATCGAGCGCGCCGGACAGGGCGGTGGAGTCGACCAGGTCGCAGAAGACCACCGTGACCAGCTTGCGCTCCTCGGCGGCCAGGTCGAGGGCGGCGCCCCGGGCGGCGCCGCAGGAGGGGCAGAACTGGTCGTTGGTGCCGACGGGCTGGGCGCAGAGTGGGCAGGGCATGGTGGCCGTCCTTCGGTCGTCCTTCGCTGTGCGGGGCGTGCGCGGCGGAGCGGGTGTGCACGGGCGTTCCCGGCCAGGGTCGCGGGCGCGGCTTCGGGCCCGGTTCGGGAACGCCTGGCGAGCGGTATGGCCGCAGGCGGGGCGGGGTGCGCAGGCCTGCCGGCAGGGCCCGGTGCGGTCCGCGCGGCCCGGCGCGGCCGCGCCGACCTGCGGACATACCGGATCCCAACCGGCCCCGAAGCCGGGCGCAGCCGGTCCCGCCCAGCATGGTGGGCGACGGCGGGCGGCCGCCCGCCGTCGCCGTCACCACCCCCCATGCGGAAGGGAGTTCGACCATGGCCGAGAACATGGAGCAGC
>NZ_JBHXEM010000103.1:0-32110 GCF_042724755.1 Kitasatospora sp. NPDC127067
CCCACTACTAAAACACCCTCATTTTTCGCCCTCTTTTTTTTTTGTTATTTTCTTATTTCATTGTGGTCCCCCCGGCGCCCCCCCCCCCGGGGGCCCCCCCCCGCCTCTCCACTGTCCTCTTCACCGTACGAGAGTCCGAAAGGCCAGGGAATGCGTATCGCGCTCGTCTCCATGCCGTGGCAGGCCCTGGAGATGCCGTCGCTCCAGGTCGGTCTCCTGCACGCACTCGTCGCCCGGGAACGGCCGGCCGACGAGGTCGCCGAGTACCACGGGTGGCTGCGCTGGGCCGAGTTCCTGCTGGAGCACAGCGACGGCGAACTGACCCCGACGGAGTACATGACCGTCGCCGACGACCAGGTGTTCGACGGCTTCGGCGACTGGGTCTTCTCCGGCAGCCTCTACGACGACGACCAGTGGGGCACCGAGCAGCTCACCGCCTACGCGGCCCGCACCGGATCGTCGATCGACAGCCTGCTGCGGATGCGCCCGCACGCCGCGCGGTTCATCGCCGAGGCCGCCCGGGAGGTGCTCGCCACCGACCCCGACGTGGTCGGCATGACCACCACCTTCCTGCAGAACGTGCCCTCGCTCGCCCTCGCCCGGGAGATCAAGCGCCTGCGGCCCGAGGTCGTCACCGTGCTGGGCGGCAGCAACTGCGACAGCGTCATGGGCCACGCCCTGCACCGCAACCACCCCTTCCTGGACCACGTCGTGCGCGGGGAGGCCGAGAGGACCTTCCCGGCGCTGCTCGCCCACATCGAGCGCGGCACGGCCCCCGCGGACGTCCCCGGGGTCTGCTGGTGGGACGGCGCCACCTCGCGCGCCAACCGGGAGGCCAAGGGCACCGTCCCGATCGGACTGCTGCCCAGCCCCGACTTCGACGCCTGGCAGGAGTCCTTCGACTCCTCCCCGGTGGCCGAGTTCGTCGAGCCCAAGCTCGTGGTGGAGGGTGCCCGCGGCTGCTGGTGGGGCGAGAAGCACCACTGCACCTTCTGCGGGCTCAACGGCAGCCTGATGGAGTTCCGTTCGAAGAACGGCGAGCAGCTCTGGTCCGAGATCGAACGGCTCGTCCAGCGGCACAAGTTGCTCGATGTCATCACGGTCGACAACATCATCAGCATGGACTACTTCCGTGACTTCCTGCCACGGGCCGCCGACAGCGGGTGGGACCTGCGCATCCACTACGAGGTGAAGTCGAACCTCAGCCAGGACCAGATCGCCCTGCTGGGCCGCGCCCGGGTCACCCACGTCCAGCCCGGCATCGAGAGCCTGAACAGCCGGGTGCTCGGTCTGATGGACAAGGGGGTCACCGGCGCCCGCAACGTCCGTACCATGCGGGAGTGCGAGAACCACGCGCTCACCTGCGTCTGGAACTACCTCTACGGGTTCCCGGGCGAACGCGACGAGGACTACACGGAGATCATCGACCAGATGCCCGCCCTGCGCCACCTCCAGCCCCCGGGCGGTGCCACCCGCATCGCGCTGGAGCGGTTCAGCCCGCACTTCACCAACCCCGCGCTGGGCTTCACCGAGCGCCGCCCCGCCGACATCTACCAGCACGTCTACCAGCTGCCGCGGGAGGAACTGGAGGACCTGGTCTACCTGTTCGACGCCCCGGCCACCGGCATCCAGGGCGAGCTGGAACGACGGCTGGCGGAGGAGATCGACCGCTGGACGGCGGCCTACCCGTCCTCCCGGCTCCTGCTCGAACCGGCCGCGGACGGCGGCGACGGCGACGAGGAGGGGGACCTGCTCGTCCACGACGAACGCGAGGGCTGGCCGCGGCGCACCCACCGGCTGACGCACTGGCGGGCCGCCGCGTTCCGCGAGCTGGAGCACGGCCGCACGCTCCCCGCCCTGCACCGCCGCCTGGCCGAGGCCGGGTACGAGGTCCCACTGGACACGCTCACCGACTGGGGACGCGAACTCCTCGCGCACGGACTGGTGTTCAAGGACGACGACACCCTGCTCGCACTGCCCACCCGGGCGGTGCCGGTCCGCGCACCCGACCTGGACACCGCCTTCCCGGCCGCCCTCCCCACCCCCGAGGAGGTGGCGTGATGCCGATCGCCAAGCCCTCCCTCGCGGCGCCGGACCTGCCGGACCTGCCGGACACGGTCCCCCACCGGCTGGACGGCCGGCTGGTCGTCCTCGCCGCGCCGGTCCCCCTCGGCGCGGGCGGGCGGCCCGCCGCCGAGGCCGTCCGGCTGCTGCGCGAGTGCCAGAGCCACGTGCTCCCGGTGCGGTGGTCCCTGGCCCCGGACGACCCGGCGCTGCGGGACCCCTCCGCCGCCGACTTCGCCCTCCACCACCTGCACCACCTGCCGCCGCCCGCCCCGCAGGATCCCGGGACGGCCGACCCCTCCGGGGCCGCGGAGGCCGAACCCGCCCTGGCCGAGTGGCGCTCCACCTACGCGTACGGGCGGTTCTACTACCGGCAGGGACCGGGCTTCCTCCAGGTCAGGGACCGCCGGGACCCGGACGCCTCGGCCCGCTTCGCGCTGGACCACCCCGACCTGGTGGCCACCTTCCGGGCCTGCCTGACCCCCACCGCCCTGGACGACCTCAGCAGTACGGGCCGTGAGGCCGTGTCCGTCCTGGCGTCCGAAGGCCTCGTGCTCGTCACGCGGGGCTGGGCGGTGACACTGCCTCCACGCATCCGCCACTGGACCGTGCCCGACACAGGAGTCTGATACATGGGATCTTCCACGGCCGAGGAGTCGTCCGTACCCGCGGAGTCCGGCCCGCCCGCGACCCCGCCCCCGGCCCCGGAATCCGTGCCGCTGCGCCGGCACCGTCCGCTGCTGCTGCTGGTCACGGAGCAGATGACCAGCTCGGTGGGACGCCAGGTCACCGCGCTGGCGCTGCCGCTGCTGGCCATCGCCCACCTGCACGCCGGCCCGCTGGGCGCCTCGGCGCTGATGGCGATGACCTACCTGCCCGGCGTCCTGCTCAGCCCCCTCATCGGCGTCGCCGTCGACCGGGCCCGGCTACGGCGGATGCTGGTCTCGCTGTCCTGGCTGCAGGTCCCCGCCATCGGCAGCGTGCCGCTCGCGGCCGCGCTGAACGGCCTGACCTGGCCGCACCTGTTCGCCGCGGCCGCCGCCTCCGGGGCGCTGAACTCCGCCCAGAGCGTCGCGCTGCAGTCCTGTCTGCCCCGCGTGGTGCCCGCGGAACGCCTGCTGCCGGCCAACTCCTCGCTCACCGGCGCCCGGACCATCGGCCTGATCGGCGGGCCCGCGCTCGGCGGCCTCCTGATCAGCGTGATCGACCCGGCCCCGGCGCTGCTGGTCGAGTGCGCCGCCTACCTCGTCGGCGGGGCCCTGTTCCTCGCGCTGCCGACCTCCCTGAACCGGCCGGCGAACGCGGGCAGCGGCGCGCGCTCCCGCCTCGAAGCCCTACGGGAAGGCCTGGCGGTCATCCGGCGCGAGACCCTGCTGCGCCGCCAGGCCCTGGCCGCGGCCGGACTCAACCTGGGCGGCGGGGCCGGCGGCGGCCTGTTCGTCCTGTACGCCGACCGGGAACTGCAGCTGCCCCCGTGGCAGCTCGGCGCCGTCTACGCCGCGTACGCCGTCGGAATGGGCTCCGGTGTGCTGGCCGCGACCTCCGTCACCCGTTCGCTGGGCATGGCCCGGGCCATCCGGCTGTGCGCCGTGGGCGCGGGGGCCGCCCTCTTCCTCATCCCGGCGGCCTCCCTGGGGCTGCCGTTCCCGGTCCTGGTGCTGTACCAGCTGCTGTTCGGACTGCTGGCCACCGTCTGGTCGATCGCCATGACCACGGGGCGCCAACTCGTCACCCCCGCCCACCTGCTGGGCCGCGTGAACGCCTTCCTCCAGGCCGTGCTGACCGCCACCCTGCCCGTCGGCGCCTTCGTCGGCGGGTGGCTGGCCTCCCGGGTCGGCATCGTGCCGGTGCTGGTCGGGGCGGCGGCCGTCGCCCTGGCGGGCGCGAGCAGCCTCTGGTTCCCGCGCGACATGCTCGCCGAGATCGAGCGGGCGGCGGAGCGGAAGAAGGCCTGAGCCCGCCCCCGGGTCCCGCCGGCCGCTGAGCTCCGTCGTCCCCGCACCCGTCGTCCCCGCACCACGTCCCCCGAGGAACAGGAGGCCGCATGTCCGGCGCAGCGGGAACCGTGCTCATCACAGGAGCGAGCAGCGGCATCGGAGCGGCCACCGCGCGCCGGCTCGCCGCCCGCGGGCACGACCTGGTGCTGATCGCCCGGCGCGAGGAGCGCCTGAAGGCGCTGGCCGCGGAGCTGTCCGCCGACCACGGCACCGCCGCCGTCGCGGCGCCCCTGGACCTGGAGCGCACCGACGAACTGGCCGGCGCGCTGACGGACGTCCTCGCGGCCCTGCCCGGCCCGCTCGCCGGCGCGGTGCTGGCGGCCGGGCACGGCCGCGGCCACGGACCGGTGCGGGAGGCCGACAGCGCGCCGTGGGAGTCCCAGCTGCGGGTCAACCTGCTCGCCCCGATGATCGTCACGCGCCTGCTCCTGCCCGAACTGGACGCCCGGGGCGGGGACCTGGTGCTGGTCGGCTCCCTGTTCGGCACCCGGCCCTCGCCCGGCTACGCGGCCTACGCCGCCACCAAGCACGGGCTGGCGGGCTTCGTCCGCTCGCTCGCCGAGGAGGAACGGCCGCCCGGCGGCTGTCGGATCTGCCTGATCTCCCCCGGCGCCACCAACACCGAGTTCGCCTCGGTCCTGTCCGGGGCCGCCGCCCCGCGCGTCCACCAGGTCACCGACTGGCCGTACCACCCGCTGCTCGCCGAGGACGTGGCGGCCGCCGTCGCATGGGCGATGGGCCGCCCCGGCCACGCCCGGATCGCGGAGATCACCCTCGACGCCACCGACGCCCGGTACTGAGCCGCCCCGGTACCGAGCCGCCCCGAACGCGCGGCCGCGACGGCCGGGCCGGCCGGTGACGCGCTACGCCGTCCCGCCGTCCGTCCGCACCTCGGGGCGGCCGGGCTCGGCCCAGCGCGTGTGGAAGCTGCCCGGACGGTCGGTGCGGCGGTAGGTGTGGGCGCCGAAGAAGTCGCGCTGCCCCTGGATCAGCGCGGCGGGCAGGTGCTCGCTGCGCAGGGTGTCGTAGAAGGCGAGCGCGGCGGAGAACGCCGGCACGGGGATGCCGTGCTGGGCCGCGCCGGCCACCACCGTGCGCCAGGCCGCCTGGGCGTCGGAGACCTCGGACGCGAACTGCTCCTCGGCGAGCAGGCTGACCAGGTCGGGGTTGGCGGCGTGGGCGGCGCGGATCCGGTCGAGGAACGCGGCGCGGATGATGCAGCCGCCGCGCCAGATCCTCGCCACCGCCCCCAGGTCGATGTCCCAGCCGTACTCGGCCGCGGCGTCGCGGATCATGGTCCAGCCCTGGTCGTAGGCGATGACCTTCGACGCGTAGAGGGCCTGTTCGACGTCGCGGGTGAAGCGCTCGGCCTCGTGCGGGCGCAGTTCCTGCCGGGTCCCCCCGGGCAGCGACCAGTAGGCCGCCCGCAGTTCGGCCCGGGCGGAGGCGACCCGGGCGAAGGTGGCCTGGGCGATGGCGGTGACCGGGGACCCGAGGTCGAGGGCGGTCTGCACCGTCCAGCGTCCGGTGCCCTTCTGCTCCGCGGCGTCCTGGACGATGTCGACGAAGGGCCTGCCGGTGGCGGCGTCGGTGTGGGCGAGCACCTCGGCGGTGATCTCGATCAGGTAGGAGTCGAGCCGCCCCTTGTTCCAGTTCCGGAAGGTCTCGGCGATCTCGGCCGGGGTGTACCCGCCGACCTCCCGCAGGAGGTGGTAGGCCTCGGCGATGAGTTGCATGTCGGCGTACTCGATGCCGTTGTGCACCATCTTCACGAAGTGGCCGGCCCCGTCGGTGCCGATGTGGGTGCAGCACGGATCGCCGTCCACGTGGGCGCTGATCCGCTCCAGCATCGGGCCGAGGACGGCGTAGGACTCGGCGGAGCCGCCGGGCATGACCGAGGGGCCGTGCAGCGCGCCCTCCTCCCCGCCGGAGACGCCGCTGCCGACGAAGTGGATGCCGCGTTCGCGCAGCGCCCGCTCCCGGCGGCGGGTGTCGGCGAAGTGCGCGTTGCCGCCGTCGATGATCATGTCGCCCGCTTCCAGCAGCGGGGCGAACTCCTCGATGACCTCGTCGGTGGCCTGCCCGGCCTTCACCATGATCAGGAGCCGGCGGGGCCGTTCCAGCGCGGCCACCAGCTCCTGCGGCGAGCCCGCCGGGACGAACGCGCCCTCGTGGCCGAACTCCTCGACCAGCGCCGTGGTCCGTCCCGGCGTGCGGTTGTGCACCGCGACCGTGTAGCCGTTGCGGGCGAAGTTCCGCGCCAGGTTGCGGCCCATCACCGCGAGCCCCGTCACGCCGATCTGTGCGGATGCCTCCATGGGCGGGTGCTTCCTTCCTCGGGGAGTCCCCCGGCCGGGCCGGCGGGTCCTGCGCCGCGGCCGCCCGGGCCGGCCGTACCCATGCTCACAACCCGCGCCCTCCCGCCGCGCGGGGAACTCCCCCGTTCAGGTGAGACCACGGTGAGCAACTGGTAACCGGACAGGGCGAGGTTGGACGCCGCTCCGAAGAGCGCCAGGCTCCGCAGGAAGGGGTCGCCGAAGAGCAGCCCCAGTCCTTCCCGGATCTCCTTGGCCATGGCGCCGCGCGGTCGTTCGACCCGCTCGGGAGCGGCCTCCCGGTGCCGGATGCCGACCAGGCAGAGCGTCGCGAGCAGGAAGGTCGTCGTGTTGGCCAGCATCCGGCTGGCCGCGCCCGCGAGTTGGATGAGCAGGCCGCCACAGCCGAGCCCGACGATCTGCGCCGCGGAGGCGCTGCCCTGGAGCTTGGCGTTGCCCTCGGCCTGGTCCTCCGGCTTCACCAGGTCCGGCAGGTAGGCGGTGTACGAGGTCTGGAAGAACACCGCGGTGGCGCCCGCGAGCAAGGCCACGAGCAGGAGTTGACCGACCTTCAGCACCCTCGCCCAGGCCGCCACGGGAACTCTGGCGAAGAGCGCGACGGCATGGCGCCGCGGTCGCCCCAGGGCAGTTGGATCGCGATCAGAACCTCTGAACCGAGAACACGGTCATCGACCCCGCGGGGTCGTCGTGCCGGGTCGCCGGGGAAATGCGTGCGGCCCGAATCCGGGGCCGGCCACTGAAGGGTTCGGCAGGGCGGCGGCTTCCGCTGCCGGCGGCGAATGGGCAGCACAAGGGCCCGGCTTTCCGACGCCTGTTCACGCGTCGACGAGCCGCTATCGCCGGGCCGTCACACCATCGGCCGCACCTGCGGGCCACCGGCACCGCGTCTCCGACCGGAGAACGGCGGGATGCCGTCCGGCACTCCCGCACACCGATCCGTCCCCCACTCCCGAGTGCTCACATTCGGGTACGCGGAATTCGCGTCCCCGGCGTCGTTCCCCCGAGTTCGCCGAGGCGGGTGTACTGATACCCATCGCCTCCGCTTGACCATGCGCGGCCAATCAGGTCACATCAACGCGCCGTCATGGAAGAAGTTGTGGAGGCAAGTTCGCAGCTTTCCATAACGGCATTCACGTCACCGACGGTGACGAATCCGCCACCGTTTCAGGTGATTCCGGTGCTGGGGGCGGCCGTCGCCCGTACGGCAACACCGGCACCAGGCACCAGGCACCAGCCGGATCCCCGGGCGGGCGCGCTCAGGCCCGGCCGAGGACGCGGTCGACGGTGATCTCGATGACCACCCGGTCCGGATTGACCCGCGGCTCCCGGTAGCGCTCGGCGTAGCGGCGCTCCGCCTCGGCGACCTGCTCGGGCTCGTCGCGGACGACCGCCACCCCCTCCAGGGTCGACCAACGGGCCCGGTCCACCTGGCAGACCGCGACCCGCTGGCCCCCGGGCCCGGCCTCGGCGACGTTGCGGGCCTTGCGACTGGTGCGACTGGTGATCACCCGGGCGGTGCCCGTCTCCGGCTGGTACGTCACACCCACGGGCACCACGTGCGGGGTGCCGTCCGGGCGGGTGGTGGTCAGCGTGGAGATGTGCCGCTCCCGCCAGAAGGCGAGGAAGGAGTCGTCGAGGTCGCGCGGGTCATGGGCCATGATCGCGATGGTACGGCCCCCCGGGGAACGGGCGTTCCCCGGGGGCGTACGGGCGGGGCGTCAGTGCCCGCGCGCGATCCACTCCGGCAGGGCCGGGGCCTCGGCGCCGATGGTGGTCGGGTCGCCGTGGCCGGTGCGCACCACGGTCTCGGCCGGGAGCGTCAGCAGCCGCTCGCGGATCGAGTCGATGATCGTCGGGAAGTGCGAGAACGACCGGCCGGTGGCTCCCGGCCCCCCGTGGAACAGGGTGTCGCCGGTGAAGACGGTGCCCAGCCCGGGCGCGTACAGGCAGACCGCGCCCGGCGCGTGCCCCGGGGTGTGCAGCACGGTCAGCTCGGTGCCGGCCACCTCGATCCGCTGGCCGTCGGCCAGTTCGCCGTCCGGCAGCCGCTCGGGGTGGGTGAGCTTCCACAGCGGAAGGTCGTCCGGGTGCAGCAGGATCGGCGCACCGGTGCGGGCGGCGAGCGCCGGGGCCGCGTCGATGTGGTCGTTGTGCGCGTGGGTGGAGACGATCGCCAGCAGCCGGCGCCCGCCGAGCGCGGCCTCGATGGCCTCGGCGTCGTGCGCGGCGTCGATCACCACCGCCTCCTCGTCGTTCCCGACGATCCAGACGTTGTTCTCCACCTCCCAGCTGCCGCCGTCGAGCTCGAAGGTCCCGGCGGTCACCAGCCGGTCGACGCGGGCCGAGGTCACAGGACCACCACCGAACGCAGGACGTCGCCCTGGTGCATGCGCTCGAAGGCCTGCTCCACGGAGTCGAGCCCGATGGTCTCGGTGACGAAGGCACCGAGGTCCAGGCGGCCCTGGAGGTAGAGGTCGATCAGCATCGGGAAGTCCCGCGAGGGCAGGCAGTCGCCGTACCAGGAGGACTTCAGCGCGCCGCCGCGGCCGAAGACGTCGAGCAGCGGGAGCTCCAGCGTCATCTCCGGGGTCGGCACGCCGACCAGGACGACGGTGCCGGCCAGGTCCCGGGCGTAGAAGGCCTGCTTGTAGGTCTCCGGACGGCCGACCGCCTCGACCACCACGTCCGCGCCGTTGCCGCCGGTCAGTTCGCGGATCGCCTCGACCGGGTCGGTGGTGCGGGAGTTGACGGTGTGGGTGGCGCCCAGCCCGCGGGCGGTCTCCAGCTTGCGGTCGTCGATGTCCACCGCGATGATCTTCGCGGCGCCCGCCAGCCGGGAGCCCATCACGGCCGCGCCGCCGACGCCGCCGCAGCCGATCACCGCGACCGAGTCGCCCCGGCCCACGTTGCCGGTGTTGATCGCGGCGCCGAGGCCCGCCATCACGCCGCAGCCCAGCAGGCCCGCGACGGCCGGGTCGGCCGCCGGGTCCACCTTGGTGCACTGGCCGGCCGCGACCAGGGTCTTCTCGGCGAACGCGCCGATGCCCAGGGCCGGGGACAGCTCGGTGCCGTCCAGCAGCGTCATCCGCTGCTTCGCGTTGTGGGTGTTGAAGCAGTACTGCGGGCGGCCCCGCTTGCAGGCGCGGCACTGGCCGCACACCGCACGCCAGTTGAGGACCACGAAGTCACCGGGCTCGACCTCGGTGACGCCCTCGCCGACCGACTCCACGATGCCCGCGGCCTCGTGGCCGAGCAGGAACGGGAACTCGTCGTTGATACCGCCCTCCCGGTAGTGGAGGTCGGTGTGGCAGACGCCGCACGCCTGGATCCGGACCACGGCCTCGCCCGGGCCAGGGTCCGGCACCACGATCGTGGTCACCTCCACGGGCGCGCCCTTGGCGCGCGCGATGACTGCCTTGACCTGCTGGGGCATCCGATTCCACCTCCGTCTGCCGGTGCGGCTCTGCACCGGCGTGACCTGCGACAACACGACTGCAAGACGAACTGCCCACGAAGCGTATCGCCCGCCCGGCCGGTCACCCGCGGAGCGTCCCGGGCGATCCCGCACGACACGGTGTGATACGGCTCACCGGACCTGCCGGCGGCGCGTCCGACAGCGCTGCCACGGCCCGCGGGCTCTCCCGCGGCATGTGCCGCCCGGGTATCCGCCGAGCGCCCGGGACCGCCCGGCGCGGCCCTGAGGACGGGGGCGCACGGGCGGCGCTGAGCGCCTGTCAGCGCTCCTCGAAGTGCCCGGAAAGCACCGGCGTTGGCTGGAAGTGCCGCAGACGGGCGCCCCGCCCCCCACGTACGGTCGTAGCTGAGACGGTCCACGCGACCACGCTCAGCACACCCGCCCCACCCGTCGGCGCGCGACCGCGCACCGACCGCGCCGGGTGCGCACCGACCGTGCACCCGCGCGCATTTCGCGCCACACCCCGTAGGAGCCCGACCGAACCCCGGCCCGTGTCGAGCCGCCAGCCGGCCGCATCACCCGTCCCCCGCACGATCCCCGGATTCACCCCCCGTCGGGTCGCGTCCCGCGGCCCACCGCCCTGGAGTCTGGAGTACGGATGTCCACCGAGAACAGTGCGACCAGCGCCGGCACCGCCCCGCTCCCCCCGCTGCACTGCATGCGCCGACTCGAACCCGGCCCGCCCCGCCTCGCCGCGCTGCCCACCGGCACGCCGGTCTGGCTGGTCAGCCGGCACGCCGACGTGCGCCAGGTGCTGACCGACCCGCGACTGGGCCGCGCCCCGCTCTACGCGCCGGACGCCCCGCCGATCACGGTCACGCCCAACATCCTCGACGACCCGCAGAGCATGCTGAACATCGACGGCACCGAGCACCAGCGGCTGCGCCGCACCGTGCAGCGGGCCTTCACCCCGCGCGCGATCGAGCGCTGGCGGCCCTGGGTGGCCTCGGTGGTCGAGTCGCTGATCGATGAGCTGATCGACCACGGCTCCCCCGCCGACATCATCGCCGGCTACTCCCGCCCGCTGCCCGTCGCCGTGATCAGCCGGCTGATGGGCCTGGACAACCTGGACAGCAAGCGGCTCGCGCACTGGAGCGACCACGCGCTCTCCACCACCGCCCACAGCGCCGAGGCGATCGTCACCGCGATGACCGAGTTCGCCGCCTTCGGCGCCGAGGTGATCGCCGAACGCCGGGCCGCCCCCGGCGAGGACCTGGTCAGCGGGCTGCTCACGGCCGCCGCCGAGGACGGCTCGATCACCGAGGGCCAGCTGGTCGTCCTGGTCATCGGCCTGGTCGTGGCCGGCCACGAGACCACCATGACCAGCCTCGGCAACGCCCTGGTCTACCTGCTCCAGGACGGCCGCGACGCCTGGCAGCGGCTCTCCTCCGACGAGGCCAGCGCCGCCGCCGCGACCGAGCAGTTGCTGCGCGCCGTCCCGCTCGGCGACCGCCAGGAGCACATGCCCGGACTGATGCGCCGCACCGTCGAGGACGTCGAGATCGGCGGTGTGGTCATCCCGGCCGGCAGCGTGGTCGCCGCCGACGCGAACGCCGCCAACCACGACCCGGAGGCCTTCACCGGGGACCTGCGCACCGAGCTGTTCTCCCCGCTGGCCGCCCCCATGCTCACCTTCGGCGCCGGGCCGCACCACTGCCTGGGCGCCTGGCTGGCCCGGATGGAGCTGGAACTCGCCCTGCACCGGCTGGCCCGCCGGCTGCCCGCCCTGCGGCTGGCCGACCCGGTCGACCGGATCGACTGGCGGCGCGGCCTGCTCACCCGCAGCCCGAACTCCCTGCGGGTGGAGTGGTGACGGGCCGTGCGGACACCGAGCCGGTGGTCGTCCGGGTCGACCGCGACCGCTGCATCGGCTCCGGGATGTGCGCCCTCAGCGCCCCCGACTCGCTGGTCCTCGGTTCCGACGGGCTGGCCGCACCGCTGGCCGAGTACGCGGACGGCGGCGCGGAGCCGACGGACGGGCTGACCGAGGCGGTGGACTTCTGCCCGGTCGAGGCGCTCAGCCTCCACTCGGCGCGCGGCGGCTACCGGATCGCCCCCGCCGAGTGAACGCGCCCGGTGGTGCCCGCCGCGACGACCGCGACGGGCACCACCGGCGGTTCCGAGGGCCCGGGCGCCGGCGTCGGCCGTCGCACCCCGGCCGGCTACCTCCGCCCGGCGACCGGGCCGCAGGCCAGTACGGCGCGCAGCTCGGCGGCCGGGTCGCCCTCGTGGTACGGGCGTTCGCTCGGCTCGATGTGGTCCAGGAACTCCTGGTAGCGCAGCGCGTAGGACAAGTGGTGGAGCGGCTCGGCGAGTTCGAGGGCCCGGCGCGGGTCCGAGCCGGGGGCGTGGCGCCGCCAGGCCTCCGCCCAGACCGCGGCGTGGTGCCGCCAGGCCTCCGGGCCGAGGTAGGCGCGGGGGCGCAGCCCGTCCAGGGCCGGATGACCGAGGCAGGAGTCGGCGTAGTCGACGACCACCGTGCTCCCGCCGTCGGACCGCCAGTTGCCGGGGTGGAAGTCGCCGTGCAGCAGGGTCTCCGGCAGGCCGCAGGCGGCGAGTCGGTCCAGCAGCCCGGGCAGGTCGGCGGCGAAGCCGGCCAGGCGGTCCAGCTCCTCGGGCGTCAGGTCGGTCTCCTCCGCGAGCCGGTCCAGCAGGGCCGTCAGCTGGGCCGCCAGGGCGCGCGGGGTGCGGTCGCGCAGTGCGGCCAGGTCGTCCGGACGGCCGGCGAGCGCGGCCTGGGCGGCGACCAGCCGGGGGACGACGTCGGCGACGGTCCCGGCGGAGGGGTTCCAGCAGTCCTCGCCGGGGACGTGGTCGAGCAGCAGCCGCCCACCGGAGGGGTCGGCGGCGAGGACGGTCGGGACGAGCGTGCGGTCGACGCCGCCGAGCAGCGCGATGACCTCGCCCTCGTGGGCGTTGAACGCCGGCGTCGTGGTCTTCAGCCAGGCGTCCACGCCGGTCGCGGTGGGGAGGCGGAAGAGGCCGGAGAGGTTCCAGGTCCGGATCTGCCGGGCGGGCCCGGCCGCCGGACGACCGACGGCGGCGAGTTCCGCCTCCGCCCAGTCCAGCGCCGACCGCAGCCCTTCCGGCGTGGCCCAGGCGGCGCGGCGCTCGGCGGGGCCGAGCAGCGCGGCCGTCCCCGCTTCCGGGGGCCGGGAGTCGAGCGCCCTCGGCCGCTCGCTCGCCTCGGCGTGGTAGCGCACCCGCCCGCCGTGGCCCGGCTCCTCGCTCCGCCCGTCGACCAGCCGCGCCACCAGCACCGGCACCCCGGCCGACGCCGCCGCCCGCGCGACCACCTCGTCCACGGAGGACCACCAGCCGAGCTCCACCTCGAAGGGCCCCAGCTGCCCGAAGTACTCGTCGCCGTAGGTGAGATCGACCGTCACGGTCCGGTTGCTCGCTCGCTGCATCGGAGCAGCTTCGCCCACCGGGGCGGGCCCGTGCCAACGGTTTTCCGCCCGCACCGGCCGGGCGGGGCAGACCTGGGCCGGTGACACGGCGATCGAGCACGGTGGTGCTGATGTGCGGTCAGGAGCCCCGGGGCGAGGGCGAGCAGGTCCTGCTCCAGCCCACGCCGTCCTGAGGCCCGGAACCGCTAGCCGATCGCCACGGCCGTGCCGGAGACCCGTACCCGGGTGTCCTCCGTCCGCAGCTCGACCCGCAGGACGCCCGGGCGGCCCAGGTCCTCGCCCTGGTGGAGCGTCAGCACGGCCGGGGCCGTCACCGCGCCGAGCTCCCGCAGGTACGCGCCGAAGGCGGCAGCGGCGGCGCCGGTGGCCGGGTCCTCGACCACGCCGCCGACCGGGAACGGGGCGCGGACGTGGAAGACCTCGGGGGCCTCCCGCCAGGCGAGCTGCAGGGTGACCAGGTCGCGGGCGCGCATGTACGCGGCGAGGCCGTCGAAGTCGTAGTCGAGCCGGGCCAGCCGCTCGCGGGTGGCGACCGGCAGGACGAGGTGCCGGGCGCCCGCGTAGGCGACACGGGGCGGCAGGACCGGGTCGAGGTCGTCGGCGGACCAGCCGAGCAGGGCGAGCGCCTGCGCCACGTCGGCCGCCGGCACCTCCTCGACCTTCGGCTCGACGCTGGTGAGGGTGGCGCGCAACAGCCCGTCGGCCCCGCGCTCGACCTCGACCGGGACGTCCCCGGCCGCGGTCACGAAGACGTACCGTCCGGGGCCGGTGTGCTCGGCGAGGGCGACGGCGGAGCCGACCGTCGCGTGCCCGCAGAACGGCACCTCGGCGAGCGGGCTGAAGTACCGCACCCGGTAGGTGCCTTCGGTCGGGCCGGCGGTCAGGAAGGCGGTCTCGGAGTACCCGACCTCGGCGGCGACGGCGAGCATCCGCTCGTCGGTCAGTCCGGTGGCGTCGAGCACCACGCCGGCCGGGTTGCCGCCCTCGGGGCGGGTGGCGAAGGCGGCGTAGCGGAGGATCTCGGGAGTGGCGTCGTCGATCATGACCGGACGAACGCGCCGGGTGCGCGGACTGTTCCCGCTCACCGCGGCGCTTCCTCGCGTCTCGGGTCCTCCTCCCACCGCGGCACCTCCGCTCACCGGAGCACCGCCTCCAGGAAGTCCGAGCCGAGCCGGGCGCTGCCCGCCAGGTCCAGCTCGTAGAGCATGTACCGCCCGCGCCGCCTGGTGGTGAGCAGCCCGGCCCTGCGCAGGACCGCCAGGTGCCGGGACACCTCGGGCGCGCTGAGCTGCCAGGCCGAGGCCAGTTCGCCGGTGGTGTGCGGGCCGCGGGCCATGGTGCGGGCGAGGCGCAGCCGCACGGGGTGGGCGAGCGCCTCCAGACGCTGCTGGACGAGGGCGAGCGAGACGGGCTCGGGCAGGCCCGCCTCGGCGACGGGGTACTGGAGGACGGGCCGCCAGCCGCGCGCGTGCACCACCAGGAGGTGCGGGCGGCCGAAGGCGGTGGGGATGAAGGTGACGCCGCCGGCGTCGGTGCCGCTGGTGGTGTTGTCCTGGAGCTTGTCGATGACGATCCGGCGCCGCCCGTCCCCGCCCTGGTCGAGGGAGACGGAGGGCGAGACGTCGGCGAGCGCCTCGGCGAGGCCGCGGCGGGCGAGCAGGTCGGCCTTGCGCCGGGCGTCGGCGGCGAGGTCGGGCAGGACGCGATGCCAGGCGTCGGCGAAGAACGCGGACCGGCAGTCCTCCAGCAACCGCCGCACCAGGCCCCGGACGGCCGGCGGGTCGGCGAGCAGCCGGTCGGCGAAGGCGGCCTGCCGGGGGCCGCGGGCGAGGGCGAGTTCCCGGGCCCGCTCGTTGGCCTCCGGGTCGGTGAGCGGGGAGCCCATCCGCCGGGTGAGCCGGGAGGAGCCGCAGGTGGTGATGAGGGCGGCGGCGACGTACAGCTCGTCGTCGATCCGGTCGACGGCGTCGAGCTCCTCGGCGAGGGTGGCGCCGGGCAGGCCGGGCACGAGGAAGTCGGCGCGCGAGGAGCGCCAGAGGAAGTCGGCCTCCAGCAGCCGCTCGGACAGCTCGGGCGGGATCACGGTGGCGGTGCAGCCGGCCCAGCCCTGCAGCGCGGGGTGGTGCGCGGGCTCGGCGAGCACGTGCAGCATGGCGTTCAGCTCGCCGAGCGGGGAGGGCGTGAAGAGCAGGCGCTCGTCGGGCAGGCCCGTGATGTCGATGGTCAAACTCACACCGGGGATCCTGCCACCCGCCGTCGACCGGGCTCCCGCGGATTGACGGGAAGCGTCAATCCGCGTGCCCCGCGGTCCGACCCGGGCGGACGGTACCGGCCATGAGCCTGATCCGGGAGAAGTCCGTCCACGACCACGCCGCCGACCGCCGCGGCGGGCCGCCCGCCCCGCCGGCCGGCCCGGGCCGCCGGAGCCCGTCCGCGCTGCTGGGCCTGCTGACCGCGGCCGGCGGGCCCCGGTACGCCGTCGCGCTGGCGGTGGACGCGGTGGGCGGCGGCCTGCTGCGGCCGTTCCTGCTGCTGTACGGCGTCGGCATGCTGCACCTGGGCGCGGGTGCGGCCGGGCTGGCGCTCTCGGCCGGGATGCTGGCGGGCCTGTTGGTGGTGCCGCTGACCGGCCGGTGGATCGACCGCGGCGCCCGGACGCTGCCCGCCGCCGCCACCCTGCTGCTGCGGGCGGCGGGCGCGCTGACGCTGCTGCTCGCGGACGGCCTGCCGGGATTCACGGCGGCGGCGGTGCTGTTCGGGGTGGGCAGCCAGTCCTGGCCGACCACCCACGCGGCGGTGGTGAGCACCCTGACCGAGGGCCGGCTGCGGGACGCCGCGCTGGCCGCCGGGCGGTCGCTGCGCAACGCCGGGATGGGTGCGGGCGCGCTGCTGGCCACGCTGGCGGTGAGCGGCGGGGCGGGCGCGATCCGGCTGCTGGCCGGGGTGACGGGCGCGGCCTGCCTGGGCGCGGCGGTCCTGGTGGGCTCGCTGCGGGTGCGGGCTCCGCGCCAGGACCGGCCTGCGGACGCGCCCGAGCGGGCGGAGCCGCTGCGCCGGATCACCCTGCTGAGCGTCGCCAACCTGCCGTACGCGTTCTGCTTCGACGTGCTGGAGGTGGCGCTGCCCGCGCTGCTGGTGCTGCGGCTGCACGCCTCGCCGGCCTGGTCCTCGGGCATCTTCGTCGGCAACACGGTGCTGGTGATCGCCCTGCAGCTGGCGCTGGTGCTGCGGCTGGCGGACCGTCCGCGGCACGTCGTGCTCGCCGCCTCGGGGGCGCTGCTGGCGGTGTCGTACCTGGGCTTCTGGGCGGTCGGTTCGCTGGGCGGCGTGCCGGGGTCGGTGGGCATCGCGGCGGTCTCGGTGCTGTACACGCTGGGCGAGATCCTCTACACCGGCTCGGGCACGGCGCTGGTGGCGTCCGTCGCCCCGCCGCACCTGCTGGGGCGGGCGCTGGCGCGCTGGGAGGTGTCGGCGGGGGTGGGCCGGGCGGCGGCCCCGGCCGTGCTGACGGCGCTGCTGGCGGGCGGTTCCGGGGCGCTGTGGGTGCCGCTGGCCGCGGCCACCGCGCTGGGGGCGCTGGCGGTGCTGCGGCTGGGTCCGGCCCACTGACCGGAGGGGGCGCCGGAGGAGGACCGGAGGAGCGCCGGAGGAGCGCCGCGCCGACGGGCCGGCGCGGGGGCAACGCCCCGGTGGGATGATCGGCTGCATGGCCCTGACCCCGCACCAGCAGCACCTCCGCGACCGGATCATGGCCGCCGGGGTGACCGACCCGCCGGAGCCGTGGCGGCCCGTCGGCCGGGGGCTGATCGCGGTCGGCGGGCTGCTCGGCATCGGCTTCGCCGTCCACCCCGAGAGCGGGCACGACCTGGTGCTGACGGTCTCGCACGGCGGCCACGGCCTGTTCGACGCGGTGACCGGCCTCAAGCTGGCCCGCGACCACGAGCCCGCCGAGGACCCGGACGGCCTGGACCTCTCCTGCCCCGGCCTCGGCCAGGTCGCGGACGTGCGCATCCCGGTGGCGGGGACGTGGGGCGGCGGGCTGCACACGGCCGCCGAGGGCGGCTGGCACATCGAGGTGGTCGCCCCGGAGTGGCCGCACCACCGGGTGCTGCTCGCCAGCGGCCGCGGGCCGTGGCAGGGTGAGCACGGCGAGAGCTGGTGGCTGGTCCTCGACTCCGACCGGTCCACCTTCCGCGCGGCCGGCTTCTCCCCGACCGGCCGGACCCTCGCGGTGGCCACCAGCAGCGACCTCACGCTCTGGAGCCGCCAGTAGGTGTTCCGGCTCCGGATGCGGACGGGCCGCGGACCGCCGATGCTGACGGCGAGGCGTGCCCGGCCCGAGGAAGGACACCGAACGTGAGCGAACGCAGTGAGCGGACCATCGAGCGCTGCGCGTTGCGCGAAGCGCCCGCCGAGCGGAGCGAGGGAGCATGAGCGCACTCGACTTCGAGATCGTCGACACCCCCGACAGCTCGCTCAACAAGACCTCCGTCCTGGTCACCGGCCCGGACGACGCCCTGCTGGTGGACGCCGGGTTCACCCGTTCGGACGGGCGCCGCCTGGTGGAACGGATCGGGGCGAGCGGCAAGCGGCTGACCACCGTCTTCGTCAGCCACGGCGACCCGGACTTCTACTTCGGCGCCCAGGAGGTCCAGGACGCCTTCCCGCAGGCCCGCTTCCTGGCCACCGCCTCCACCGTCGAGCACATCCAGGAGACGTACGAGGCCAAGCTGCGCGCCTGGGCGCACCTGGGCCCGGAGCTGCCCACCCGGCTGGTGCGGCCCGAGGTGCTGCACGGGGACGAGCTGGTCTTCGAGGGCCACCGCTTCGAGCTGCGCGGCGCCGACTTCCACCTGCCGGACCGGCACTACCTCTGGCAGCACCACCACCGCGCCGTGCTGGGCGGGGTGCTGCTGTTCGAGGGCCTGCACGTGTGGACGGCGGACACCCCGACCTCCGCCCAACGGGCCGCCTGGATCGACCTGCTGGACGGCATCGAGGCGCTCCACCCGACCTGGGTGGCGGCCGGCCACCGGGTCGCCGGCGCGCCCACCGACCTGAACGCCGTCGACCACACCCGGGCCTACCTGCGCGCCTTCGAGACCGAGATCGGCCGGGCCCCGGACGCGGCCTCCGCCAAGGAGTCGCTGGAGCGGCGCTTCCCGAAGCTGGGGCTGCGGATCGCGGTGGACATCGGCACCAAGGTCGCCATGGGCGAGATGGCCTGGGGGTGAGCGGACGATGATCGAGATCCCCCGGGACGTCTCCTCCTTCGCCGAGTCGTCCGCCCCCGCCGACGTGGTGCGCCGCCAGTACCTGGCGTCCGCCCGGGGCGACCTGGCCGCGCTGCGCGCCACCCTGGCCGACGACGTGGAGTGGACCGAGATGGCCGGCTTCCCGCTGGCCGGCACCTACCGCACCCCGAAGGGCGTCACCACCCATGTGATGGAGCGGCTGGCCGCCGAGTGGGACGACTGGACGGCCCACGACGACACCTACGTGGTGGATGGCGAGACCGTGGTGGTACTGGGCCGCTACACGGCGGTCCACAAGACCACCGGAAAACCGCTCGCGGTCCGGATCGCCCACCGCTTCACCGTGCGCGGCGGCCGGATCGTGCGCTTCGAGCAGTTCACCGACACCGCACTGGTCAGGGAGGCGATGACCGGCTGAGGCCCGCCAGGGGGGTCACATTCACTCAAACGGGCGAGCGCGGCGCGGCGCGCCAGGCGCGGTCTCGACAGACCACCCGCACGGCGGCAGGCTGACCCCGATCACGGCCGGAGAACGAGGAGTCGAGCATGGCGGGCACGGACACCGGGACCACCGGAGCGGACGGCGGGCGGCAGCGCCCGGTCGTCATCGTCGGGGCGTCCCTGGGCGGCGCGAAGGCGGCCGAGGCGCTGCGCGAGGCCGGGTACCGGGGCGGCATCGTCCTGATCGGCGACGAGCACGAGCGCCCGTACGAGCGGCCGCCGCTGTCCAAGGGCTACCTGCTGGGGAAGACGCCCCGGGAGAAGATCTACGTCCACCCTCCGCAGTGGTACGCGGAGCACGACGTCACGCTGCGCCTGGGCACGGCGGTGGCCTCGATCGATCCGGCCGGGCACACCGTGACGCTCGCCGACGACGGCCGGGTGGAGTACGCCAAGCTGCTGCTGACCACCGGCTCGGTGCCGCGCCGGCTGCCGGTGCCCGGCGCGGACCAGGACGGGGTGCTCTACCTGCGCCGGGTCGAGGACAGCGACCGGATCAAGGCGGCGCTGCGGCCGGGGGCCCGGATCGCGGTGATCGGCGCGGGCTGGATCGGGCTGGAGGTGGCGGCCGCGGCCCGGGAGGCGGGCGCCGAGGTGACGGTGCTGGAGGCGCTCGAACTGCCGCTGCTGCGGGTGCTCGGCCGGGAGGTCGCCCAGGTCTTCGCCGACCTGCACCGGGAGCACGGCGTGGACCTGCGCTTCGGCGTCAAGGTGGCCGAACTGACCGGCGAGGGCGGCACGGTGAACGGCGTACGGCTCGCGGACGGCACGACGGTGGCCGCCGACGCGGTGGTGGTCGGCATCGGCATCTCCCCCGCCACCGGCCTCGCCGAGGCGGCCGGGCTGGAGGTCGACAACGGCGTCAGGACCGACCGGCACCTGCGCACCTCCGACCCGGACGTCTACGCGGCCGGCGATGTCGCCAACGCCTACCACCCGCTGTTCGATCGGCACATCCGGGTCGAGCACTGGGCCAACGCCCTCAACCAGCCGCAGACCGCCGCCCGTGCCCTGCTCGGGCAGGAGGACGCCGTCTACGACCGCGTTCCCTACTTCTTCACGGACCAGTACGACCTCGGCGCCGAGTACGTCGGCTACGTCGAGCCGGACGGCTACGACCGGGTGGTGTTCCGCGGGGACCCGGCCACCCGCGAGTTCATCGCGTTCTGGCTGTCCGGCGGCCGGGTGCTCGCGGGGATGAACGTCAACGTCTGGGACGTCACCGACCCGATCCGCGAACTGGTGCGCTCGGGACGGGTGGTGGACACCAAGGCGCTGGCCGACCCGAACGTGCCGCTCGGGGACGTGTGACCGACCGGCCGGCGATCACCCCACCGGGACGCCGGGGTTGACCAGGCCCCGGCCCCCGGTGACGGTGTTGTCCGCGCCGATCGTGACCTTGCACGTCGCCGCGTCGTAGTCGGTCACGTCGATCGCGTACCGGTCCGGGCCGGTGGCGCCGGTGAGGTCGGAGCGGTTGCCCCGGAATACGGTGCCGCAGCCCCAGCCCGGCCGGAGGCTGTGGGTCTGGTAGCCGTCGTCGGTGGTGCGCCGGCCGGTGTTGTTCTCGATGACGTAGTCGTTGCCCTTCACGTCGACCCAGGAGTCGTCGGAGTTGCGCCCGGTGAGGCCGTCGCCGTCGAAGGTGTTGCCGGAGACCAGGCCGCCGGTGGTGCCCTCCTTGAGGTCGACGTTCTCGCCGCCGATGTTCGGGCCGAAGGTGTTGCCGGTGATCCGCACGTGGTCGCTGCGGTCGGTCAGGGTGTTGGCGGTGCCGACGTAGACGCCCTCGCCCATGCCGTCCCGGCCGAGGCCGGTGTCGTGGATGCGCGAGTTGCGCAGCGTGCCGTAGGCGCTGGAGTTGCGGAAGTGCACGCCCTCCATGGTGGTGTGGTGGACCGTCACGTCGTCGAGGACCACGTGGTCCGCGGAGTCGGCCATGATGCCCTTCTGGGCGCCGGTGACGGTCAGCCCCTGGACGGTCCAGTAGCTCGCGCCGTCGAGGTGGAGGCCGTAGCCGCCGCCGGTGGGGGTGGTGAGGACGGCCTTCGCCGAGCCGGTGAGGGTGATCGGGGCGGCGGCGGTGCCGGAGGCGGTGGCCTTGAAGTTGCCGGAGTAGGTGCCGTCGGCGAGCTGGATGGTCCGGCCGGGTACGGCGGCGGCGAGCGCGCTCTGGAGCTGCTTGGCGGTGCCGACCTTGACGACGGCCGCGACGGCCGCGGGGGCGGCCGGGTGGGCGGCCACGGCCGCGGGGGCGGCGCAGCCGAGGGTGAGGACGGTGAGCGCGGCGAGGACGGCGGGGCTCTTGGTCACGGACGGTGCTCCTTGCGGTGGTCGGGGCCGGGCGGGGCGGCGGGCGGCCCGGTGGTGGCAGGAACATGCCGTCGCTCAGCGTGGACTGGACCATTCCGGGACGTCAAGAGCGCCCCGGCAGCGTGATACTGGAGCCCTGGGGGAGTCTCGGACAGGGAGGCGGCGGTGGGCGGAACGGCCGGGTTCGCCGTGGTGGTGTTCGGTGCGCTGGGCGGCGTGGTCGCCTACCTCGCCGGGGTGGTCGGCCTGCGCGAACTGCGGCGGCTGCGCCGGGTCGGCGTTCCGGTGCGGGCGCTGGTGCGCGAACGCGCCCCGGCACCGGAGGACCGCACGCTGCCGCCGCGGCCGCTGCTCCAGTTCGAGACCGAGGACGGCCGGGTGGTCGAGGTCTTCTCCCCCGTCCCCTCCACCGCCCGCCACCCGCTGCCGGACGGCGGCTTCGTCCCGGTCCGCTACGACCCGGCGGACCCGCGGCAGGTGCTGGTGGACGGGCGGGAGCGGGCCGGGCTGGAGTACGGGTTCCTCGCGCTCGGGGTGCTGGTGGTGCTCGGCTCGATCACCCTCGGCGCCGCGGTGCTCTGAACGGTCCGAACGGGGCGGCGCACACGGGCGGGCGGGCCGCGCACGGGCGGGCGGGCCGCGCACGGCTCCGCGGGCAGCCCGCCCGGCGTGCTCAGACGGTGGCGGCGGTGGTCGCCGCCACGGTGGCCGCGATGGAGACGGCGGCCATGGTGAGCTGCACGGCCCGGATCGCCTCGCGGACGGACTCGGCCGCCCCGTCACCGGCGGCGATCTCGGCGAAGCGCGGCTCGACCTGCTTGCGGGGCAGCTCGGGGAAGGCCAGCCGGTGCAGCCGGGAGCCGTGCAGCAGGGCCACCAGGGCGGCGGTGCGCAGGTCCGGTTCGGCGCCGTTCAGCACGGCCGCGGCCAGCCGCCCGCGCAGCTCCCGCTCCACGCTGCCGTCCGCCTCCGGGTAGCGGCGGACCGGGAAGAGGCCCAGCGCCCGGCGCCGCTCCTCGACCACCAGGCCGCGCTCGCACAGCCGCCCGACCGTGTCGGCGACCGCCGTGGACCGGTCCTTGGTCAGCCAGTCGCCCGCCTTGGCCCTGCCGGAGCGGCGGCCGGCGGCCCACGCGTCGAGCCTGGCCAGCCGGCCGTCCACCAGGGGCTCCCCGGTCGGGGTCCGGTCGGTGACGGTGAGCCGGCCGTCCTCGATCGTGACCCGCCCGGCCAGCACCAGCTCGGCCAGGATGCCGCCCGCGGCGGCCCAGGCGGCGGTGGGGGCGTCCTTCGCCACGCCGGACTCGTCGTCCAGCGACAGCAGCATCAGCTCCTCGGCGAGGGTGACGTGCATCGGGTGTCCCTTCCTCTCTTCTCCGTGTCGCGGTTCACCGACCCGCCGGCGGCTCAGCCGCGCAGGGCTTCGACCAGACGCCGGGCCCGGGTGTCCTCCTCCAGCAACGCCCGGACCAGCCGATCGGTGCCCTGACCTGCGATCTCGGTCAGGTAGGCCTCGACCGCGCGCGGGTCGGCGGGCAGCGTCACCCCACCGGAGTCGAGCGCGGCGTGCGCCCGGGCGTAGTCGAGGCCGAGCCCGGCGAGCAGCTCGCCGGCGCCGTCCTCCGCCGCCAACCCCGGCTCGTGGCGGGCCACTTCGTGCACGGCCAGCAGCGCGAGCAGGACGTGCTCGGTGCCGGGCGTCCGGCGGCCGAGGCGCTCGGCCTGGGCGTCGGCCTCCGGCCGGATCCAGGCCGCCGGGCCGGACGGGCCCGGCTGCAGCAGGCGCTTCCAGCGCGGGGCCCGGTGGCCGCGGCGGGCCAGCAGCGTCTCCCGGGTGGGGTGGAGCAGCGGGTCGAGGTCACCGCCGCGGCGCACGGCACCGTCGAGGCGGTCCAGGACGGCCTGCGGCGCGACGCCGGCCGCGCGCAGCAGCTCGGCGGCGCGGGTCCGGTCGCCGGGCCCGGCGTTCGCGCCATTCCCGTCGCCGTGCCCGTCGCGCCCGGCGCCGTTCCCGGCGTTCCCGTCGGCGAGCAGGGCGCGCAGCAGGTGTGCGGCCGTGCAGGCGGGTTCGCCGTCCCGGCGGGCGTGCTCCGTCGCCACGGCGAGTGCCCGGGCGGCGGCCCCGCTCAGCGGCCGGCCGGCCGCCCCGACGGCGCCGGGCGCCTCCCGGTCGGGCACGGCGGCGGGCCCGTCGTCGGCCGTCCAGCGCCCCTCCCGCTCCCGGACCAGGGCGCGCAGGGTGTCCGCCCCCGCCCCGGCCGCGGCGAGGGCCGCACCGGCGGGGCCCGTCTCCCCGGCCACGGCGACCAGGAGGTGCTCCGTCCCCAGCGGCCCGTCCCCCGGCCCGCCGAGCGCGTGCCAGTCCGGCTCCAGCATGGTCGTGTCCATCGGCCCCTCCCACGACTACGGCTTTACTCGAACTATATTCCCGCTTTTCCTTCTCTTGGGAATTTCCCGCACGTCAAGAACGCGTCAGGACGGCACCTGCGCAAGAACGCGGAAGACCGGGCGCCCCGGCGTTGTTGCCACCTGGTGCCATCGTGAGAACCACGCCCGCGAGAGGGGTGAGCACCATGGCCGACACGCTCCCCGGACCGAGCCCGGTCCCCGAGGCACAGGCCCCGCTGGACGCCTACTCCCTGATCGTCACCACCGTGGCCGCCACGCTGACCCCGCGGGTCGCCGCGCTGCAGGTCCCCCGGCGCGGCCGGGGCGGCTGGTTCAGCACGGCGCTTGGCTCGGCCGTGGTCTTCACCGAGGACGGGTTCCTGCTCACCAACGCCCACGTCGTCGGCCACGCCGACGCCGGCACGCTCGCCTTCGCCGACGGCACCACCGCCCCGTTCCACACCATCGGCGCCGACCCGCTCTCCGACCTCGCCGTGCTGCGCGCCGACGGGCCGACCCCGAAGCCGGTGGCACTCGGCGAAGCGACCGGCCTGCGGGTCGGACAGCTGGTCGTCGCCGTCGGCAACCCGCTGGGGCTGGCCGGGACGGTCACGGCGGGCGTGGTCAGCGCGCTCGGCCGCTCGATCCCGGCCCGCTCCGGCAGCACCGCGCGGGTGATCGACAACGTGATCCAGACCGACGCCGCACTCAACCCGGGCAACTCCGGCGGCGCGCTGGCCACCGCGAACGGCGAGGTCGTCGGCATCACCACGGCGGTGGCCGGGAACGGGCTCGGCCTGGCCGTCCCGATCAACGCCACCAGCCGCCGGATCGTCGCCGCCCTGCTCGCCGACGGCCGGATCCGCCGCGCCTACCTCGGCCTCGCCGGAGTGCCCGCGCCCCTGTCGCCCGCCCTGCGCCACCGCACCGGGCAGCCCACCGGCCTGCGGATCGTCGAGGTGGTGCCCGGCGCGCCCGCCGACCGCGCCGGGCTGCACGAGGGCGACCTGCTGCTCACCGCCGCCGACGAGCCGATGGGCAGCGCCCAGGCCCTCCAGCGCCTGATGCTGGCCGACGCGATCGGCCGCCCGCTGCCGCTGACCGTCCTGCGCGGCGAGGCCCTGGTCGACGTGCTCGCCGTCCCGACGGAGCTGCCCGTCGACGACTGACCGCGGCCCCGGACCCGAGCCGATGCCGGGGGCCCGGCGGCAGTCGGCACTACGCTCGGGCCGCACGCCGCATCACCCAGAGCGCCGGCCCGCCCTCCGACAGCCGGACCTCCTCCAGCACCTCGAAGCCGAAGTGTCCGTAGACCGCCAGGTTCTCCTCCTTGGAGGACTCCAGGTAGACGGGCAGCCCGTCCGCGTCGGCCTTGGCCAGTCCGGAGCGCAGCAGGGCGCCGCCCTGCCCCCGGCCCCGGGCGACCGGGTCGGCGCCGATGACCGCCAGGTACCAGTAGGGCTCCTGCGGCATGTTGGCGGCGGCCGCCCCGACGGAGCGCCGGAACGGCTCGGCCCGGTCGCCGAGGAGCCCCGCCAGCTCCCGGAGCGTCTCCTCGTCCGGGACCGCCTTGTCCTGCGCCCGCGGCGGCATCCAGAACGCGGCCGCGTCCGCGGTCCGCTCGCACACGCCGTGCCGGCCGTACTGCCGGGTGAACAGCGTGGTGAAGTAACCACCCAGCCCCGCCTGCCGGGTGGCCCGGTCGGGGAAGAACCAGCACATCACCGGGTCGTCGGCGAAGGCCAGGGCCAGTAATCGGCTGACGGCCGAAGCGTCGTCGGGGGTCGCCGGCCGCGGCACGTTGGTCATCTGCATACGGACATCGTGCGCGCCCTTATCCCCGTCGTGGCGGCGAGGGTCGGTGGCACGGAAATCCGTTGGCGCGGAAATCCGTTGGCACGGAAATCCGTTGGCGCCCGTGCGACCGGTGTGGTTACGCTGACGCCGTTCCGTACCGATCGACCCGGGCCACCGCCCGACCGGAGAGGGTGTCTTGATGTCCCGCCTCGCGCCGAGTGCGCCTCGCCACGCCGGCTGACGACCACCGCCCGACGAACCGTCGAGGCCACTCGGCCTGCTCTTGCTGCCATCGCAGAAACCCCTCAGCAAGGAGCACCCCGGGTGTCCAGCACCTCCAGCACGCCTCCCGTTCTGAAGACCTCCACCTTCGCCTGCACCTGGTGCGGTCTGACCGTCTCCACCTGTGCCGCCGACGGCACACGGCGCAACCACTGCCCGTCCTGCCTGCATTCACGGCACGTCCTCGACCACGTCGAGGGCGGTCCCAGTGAGTGCCTGGGCCGGATGTCGCCGATCGCCATCGCCGTGCTGCGCACCGGGGACTGGACGGTCGTCCACCGGTGCGTGCGCTGCGACGAGCTGACGTCCACGCCCGTCCGCACGGACGACAACCAGCTCGTCCTGATGCGGATGGCCGTCCGGCCGCTCGCCCAACCGCCGTTCCCGCTCGAAGCGTTCGGCACCCTCTGAACCGCGCGGAGAGGAGGGAGCAGCGAACCGTGCCACGACACAAGAACACCGGCGGCCGGGGCCGGCGGGAACGCCGCCCGCAACGGTACAAGGACGTCCTGCACGGACGGGGCGGCCACCGGGCGCACGCCTTCCGCTGCGTGGACTGCCGGTTGGACGTCCCGGTGGACGCCCCCGGCAGCGCCCACCGCAACCACTGCCCGAACTGCCTGGCCAGCCGTCATGTCGACGGCCGGACACCGGGTGACCGGGCGGCCGACTGCGGCGGCCGGATGACCGCGCTGAGCCTGTCGGTCCGCGCCGACGGCGAGTGGATGATCATCCACCAGTGCCTGTCCTGCGGCGAGTTGAGCGCCAATCGGATCGCCGGGGACGACAACGCCCTGACCCTGGTCCGGCTCGCCCTCAGGCCCCTGCGGGACACCACCCTGGCCCACCGCACCCTGCTCACCCTGTAGGCGCGCGCCCCGCGACGGTCCGTCCGAACGGGCGGACCGTCCGTGGGCGGCGCCTCAGCGCGGGCCGTCGGGGCGCGGCGGGAACGCCCGTACGGTGCGGCGCGGGAGGGCCGCGGACAGCGCCGCCAGCAGCGCGGCGGCGGTGAACAGCGCGTAGTGCCCGACCTCCGGCCCGGGGCCCGCCCAGCCGAGTTCGCCGTGGCGGTGTTCGGAGAAGGCGTTGTGGCAGAGCCAGGCGGCCAGGCCGATCAGCGGTGCGTCCACCGGCCGGGAGCGGCGGCCGACCAGGGCGCACAGCGCCAGGTGGGCGAGGTACGGCAGCGGGCCGGCGTGCAGTTCACCGACGGCGCCGAGGGCGAGCGCCAGAGCGCCGCCGGCGAGCAGCGCGACGGCGCCGGAGGTGCCGTCCGGGAACCGGTCGAGCACCGGGCGGTAGCGCCGCCCGCCGGGCCGGGCCGAGTACATCCGCACCGCGGACTACCGCTGCATCGAGGCGAGTTCGCGCTCGGTGGCGACCGGCAGGTGCCATCGGGTGCGCCGGTGCAGGGCCTCCAGGTCGTGCAGCAGCTCGGGCACCGGGACGGTCAGCACCGGGCAGCCCGCCCGCCGGGCGCAGTGGCCGGGCACCGATCGCCGCAGCCGGCGGTGCAGCGGGCCGCCGCTGCGCCCGAGGACCAGCAGGTCGTCCGGCCGGTCGGCGATGTGCAGCAGGGCCGGTCCGGTCTCGCCGCGGACCACGACCGGGCTCAGCGGCACGCCGGGGTCGGCGCCGCCGAAGGCCTCGTCGAGGGCGTCCCGCAGCCGCCGTTCGGCGGCCTCCCGGACGGCGGCGAGCAGCGGCGGGCAGGGCGAGCGCCGGTAGCCGTGTTCGCCGCCGGGCGGCTCCCAGGCGAGCACCGGCACCAGGACGGCGCCGCGGTCGCGGGCCTCGGCGACGCCGCGGTGCAGGGCGGCCAGGCTTCCCAGCGACCCGCTGACCCCGACCACCACCCTGGGGGCGGCCTTCGAACTCCCGTTGCCGTGCATGATCCGTCCTCGTGTGGTCGTGTTCGCCGTCGTCCTCCACCCAACCGCCGCGACGGGGCTGACCTGCTCTCCTTGACGGCTTCCTGACGTTCCGGCCGGTGTTCCCAACGCGCTCCATACGCGGCCCGCCGGGTGTCCGGACCGTCCGGGCCGTCCGGGCCTCACCCGTTCGGCCTACTCAACAGGCGAGGGCCACCGCCGGATGGGTGGATGGAGACGGCCCGCCGGGATGCGGCATGCCCGACGGGCGGTTCTGTCGAACGTTCCAGGGAGCAGGGCTTGTACTACAGCAGCGGCAACTACGAGGCGTTCGCCCGGCCGAGGAAGCCCGAGGGGGCCGAGCACAAGCGGGCGTGGTTCGTGGGGTCGGGGCTCGCGGCGCTGGCCGGGGCGGCCTTCCTGGTCCGGGACGGGCAGGTGCCCGGCGAGCGGATCACGATCCTGGAGCGGCTCAAGCTGGCCGGCGGCGCGCTGGACGGGATCGAGGTGCCCGAGAAGGGCTTCGTGGTCCGCGGCGGGCGCGAGCTGGAGGACCACATGGAGTGCCTGTGGGACCTCTTCCGCTCGGTGCCCTCGCTGGAGATCGAGGGCGCGTCCGTGCTGGACGAGTTCTACTGGCTCAACAAGGACGACCCGAACTTCTCCCTCCAGCGGGTCACCGAGCGCCGCGGCCAGGACGCCCGCACCGACGGCCTGTTCGCACTCGACGACAAGGCCCAGAAGGACCTGGTCCGGGTCTTCCTCGCGACTCGCGAGGAGCTGGAGGGCAAGCGGATCGACGAGGTCTTCTCCCGGCACTTCCTGGACAGCAACTTCTGGCTGTACTGGCGGACCATGTTCGCCTTCGAGGAGTGGCACGGCGCCCTGGAGATGAAGCTCTACCTGCACCGCTTCATCCACCACATCGGCGGCCTGCCGGACCTGTCCGCGCTGAAGTTCACCAAGTACAACCAGTACGAGTCGATGGTCCTGCCGCTGACCCACTGGCTGATGGACCAGGGCGTCCGGTTCCGCTACGAGGTCGAGGTCACCGACATCGACTTCGACGTCTCCCCCGCCACCCGGGACGCCCCCGGCCGCAAGCAGGCCACCCGGATCCACTGGCGGGAGGCCGGCCGGGAGGGCGGGGTGGACCTCGGCCCGGACGACCTGGTGTTCACCACCGTCGGCTCGCTCACCGAGAACTCCGACGACGGCGACCAGCACACCCCGGCCCGGCTGGACGAGGGCCCGGCCCCGGCCTGGGACCTGTGGCGCCGGATCGCCGCCAAGGACCCGGCCTTCGGCCGCCCCGAAGTGTTCTGCGGCAACATCGCCGAGAGCAAGTGGGAGTCGGCGACCGTCACCACCCTGGACCCGCGCATCCCGCACTACATCCAGAAGGTCGCCAAGCGCGACCCGTTCAGCGGCGGCGTGGTCACCGGCGGCATCGTGACCGCCCGGGACTCCTCCTGGCTGCTGAGCTGGACGGTCAACCGCCAGCCGCACTTCAAGCAGCAGCCCGCCGACCGGATCGTGGTCTGGGTCTACTCGCTGTTCGTCGACCGCCCGGGCGACTTCGTGCGCAAGCCCATGCAGGCGTGCACCGGCGAGGAGATCACCCAGGAGTGGCTGTACCACCTGGGCGTGCCGGTCGGCGAGATCCCCGACCTGGCCGCGAACGCCGCCCGCTGCGTGCCGGTGATGATGCCGTACGTGACGTCCTTCTTCCTGCCCCGGCACGCGGGCGACCGGCCGGACGTGGTGCCCGAGGGCGCCGTCAACTTCGCCTTCATCGGCCAGTTCGCGGAGACCACCCGGGACTGCGTCTTCACCACCGAGTACTCGGTGCGCACCGGCATGGAGGCCGTCTACCGACTGCTCGACGTCGAGCGCGGCGTGCCCGAGGTGTTCAACTCCACCTACGACGTGCGCAAGCTGCTCGCCGCCACCACCCGGCTCCGCGACGGCGCCGAACTCGACCTGCCCGGGCCGGAGTTCCTGCGCAAGCGGCTGCTGCGGCGACTGGAGGCCACCGAGATCGGCGAGCTGATGCAGGAGTTCGGCCTGATCGAGGACGAGCGGAGGTAGCCGACGAGCGGAGGTGGCCGCGGGCGGGGAGCACCGCCCCGAGGCCAGTGGCAGTGGCAGTGGCAGTGGCAGTGGCACAAGACATGGATGGTGCTATCGTCAGTAGCACTATGTTGCTGAAGCTGGACATCGGGGACACCCGACCGCTGCACGAACAGGTCGCCGGCGCGATCAGACGGGCCGTCGCCGAGGGCGAGTGCGCCCCCGGGGACAAGCTGCCCCCGGCCCGGGAGCTCTCCCGGGCGCTGGGGGTGAACACCAACACCGTCCTGCGCGGGCTGCGGACGCTGCGCGACGAGGGGGTGCTGGAGTTCCGCCGGGGCCGCGGCATCACGATCGCGACCGGCGCCGACACCCGCTCCGAACTGGTGGACCGCGTACGGCAGTTGGTCGAGGACGCGGCCCGGTTCGGCTACAGCAGGAACGATCTCGTGGACATGATCAGGGGGATGTCGTGACGGACGACGGCACAACGAAGGAAGCGACCACGGCGGAACGACCGGCGGCTCGCGGTGCCCTCTGGGCCGCGGCGGCCTGGTCCGTCGGCGTGCTGGCGCTGCTGATCGCCCTGCCGCTGGTGGCGCGCCACCGGCTGCCGGACCCGCTGGCCACCCACTGGGGCGGGCGGGAGCCGAACGGCTCGATGTCGCTGACGGCGGCCACGCTGTTCCCCGCCGCGTTCTGGGCGGTCCTGGTGCTCACCTCGGTGGCCGTGCGGCGGTACTGGGCCGACCGGTCGCCCGGGGCGGCGGCGGCCACGCTGGCGGCCGGCGGGGTGCTGCTGACGGGGGCGCAGACCTCGATCGTGCACGCCAACCTCGACCGCGCCCGCTGGCAGGACGCCGCACCGATGGGCGTCGAGGTGGTCCTGATCCTGCTGGCCACCGGCCTCGCCGGGCTGCTGGCCCTGCTGGCCGGCCGCCGCTTCGGCGGCCGGCCCGAGCGGCTCCCGGCGGCCGGGGCGGATCCGCTGGAGATGCCCGCGGGCGAGCGGTTCGTCTGGCTCTCCCGGGCCGCCAACCCGTGGCTGCAGCTGGCCGCCGCGGTGTTCGCGCTGGTGACCGTGGCGGGAGTGCTGGCCGCCGCGAGCGGGGTCGCCGAGCCGGACTGGGCGCTGGTGGTGCCGTTCGCCGTCGTCTCCCTCGCGTGCCTCGCCTGCTCCTCGGTGCGGGCGCGGGTGACCGCCGGCGGCCTGACCGTCGGATTCGGCCCGTTCGGCCGACCCGTGCGCCACTGGTCCCCCGCCGAGCTCGAATCCGCCCGCGCCGAGCAGCGCACCGCCGCGCAGGCGGGCGGCTGGGGCTACCGGATGAACCGGCTCGGCACCACCGTGATGCTGCGCGGGGGCGTCTGCCTGGTGGTCCGCACCCGTCAGGGCACGGACTTCGCGGTCAGCGTCGACGACGCCGAGCGCGGGGCGGCCCTGCTCAACGCGCTGATCGCGCGCGCCGGGCAGCCGGCCGGCTGAACCGGTTCGGCGGAGGCGAAGGGGCGGTTCGGCCACCACGGCCGGACCGCCCCACCGCTTCCACTGCTCGCACCGCTCGCACGGCCTGCACCGCTTCCGCCGCCGTCAGGACTCCCCCGCGCGCAGTTCGGTGGCGATCTGACGGCGTCCCGCGACCAGCGTCTCCAGCACCACCCCGAGGCAGGCCACGAGCGCCAGTCCCGCCGTGGGCAGCAGCACCGGCAGCACCGCCGGGCCCAGGCCGTCGCCGGCCTCGGCGCCGATCAGGGTGGAGAGGTCGAAGGCCGGCCCGAGCAGGACCGCCGCCACCGCCGCGACCACCGCACCGCCGACGGCCGCCGCCAGCGTCCGCGGCAGCGCCTCGGCGACGATCAGCGCCAGCCCCTGACGGGGTCGCAGGCCCATGGTGCGCAGCCGGGCGAGCACCGCCGTCCGGTCGGGCGCGGCGCGCAGCAGCGTCAGCAGGACCGCGAGGACGGCGAATCCGGCACTGGCGGGCGCCGCGTACCAGAACAGCCGCCCGGCGGCCTGCTGCAGCGGGTCGTCGGCGAGCTGCGCGGCGTACTCGCGGCTGCTGCCCACCGCGTAGGCGGGCGGCAGCCCGTGGTCGCCCTTGCCGTCCGCCGCGGCGTTCTCCGAGATGAGCCTGGCGAGGCCGGTCGGCTCGACCAGGCCGCGTTCCAGGAGGAGCGACCTGATCCGCCCGGGGTCGAGGCCGTCGCCCACGGCCAGCCACCCGGTCCACCGGCCGAGCTCCGGCAGGCGTTCCACCGCCGGACCGCTGGGCACCACGACGAAGGGCAGGGCCGGCTCCGGCAGCGCCGGGGTCGCGGTGACGATCCCGGCGACGGTGGTGCGC
>NZ_JBHXEM010000104.1:0-31778 GCF_042724755.1 Kitasatospora sp. NPDC127067
GAGCCGGCCCGAGCCCCCCGGCTCCGCCGGCTCGCTCTCCCCGCCTCTCACCCTGATAGACGTCCATCCCCCCGGGGGGTTGCAGGTCGGTTCGAAGAATTTCTCGCGGACTTCGCCCGGAACGCCGAAAGGCGCCGTGACCAGGGGAGATTCCCGGTCACGGCGCCTCAACGGCCCGCGTGGGACGGCTACTTCACGACCGTCACCGGGACGATCACCTCTTTCAGGGAGGTCAGCGGCGCGGAGCCGTCGTACGGCAGCATCGCCTGGACGGACACCGGCATCGTGCCGGGCCCGTCCAGCTTGTCGAGGCTCATCCGGTACGTCACCGTCCTGGACTCCCCCGGCGCGAGCGAGAACTGGGCCTGCTGGCCCACCATGGCGTAGTCCATGCCGCCGCCCATCCCGAGCGGGATCTCCTTCCAGACGCCGGCGTCCTGGCGCTCCAGCTTGCCCTTGTTGATCATGATCATCTCGCTCGGCGGCGTCCCGGTGTACTCCTTCGTGTAGACCAGCGGTTGGAGCTTGTCGTAGGTCTTCAGGCCGGTGTTCCGGTACGTCACCGTGAAGGTCACCGGGGTGCCGTTGGTGGACACCTTCTGTCCGGCGCCGATGCCGCCGTCGACCGTGATCGCAATGTCCTTCGCGCCCTTGTCGGACGGGGTCAGGGACGGCGACTTGTGGCCGCTCACGTCCAGGCTGTTGACGATCGCCGTCAGGCCCGACTGGTAGTCGCTCTTGAGCCCGTTCGCCACCACGAAGACCTGGTCCAGACCCATCCCCCACAGCTGGGCGGTGAAGGTGTCCCCGGGCTTGCAGGTGACGTTCCACTGGGTCTTGTCGATCGTCCTGCCGGCCACGGTGGGCTTGGTCCGCACGGGTGCGCCGACCGAGGAGTAGCCGTTGTCGGGGAAGTAGGGCCGGCCCCAGATCGGGCAGTTCGGCTGGTGGCCCCAGCCGCTGTCGGCGACCAGGTCGTCCGTCGTCGGCCAGGCGCCGCCGCCGATCTCGTCCGGGCTGTTGTAGACCACGACCAGGACGCCGTACGGCTCGCACCTCGACGTGTCCCAGCCCTGCTGCGGGTCGGTCGGAGCACCCGGGCTCAGGACGCAGACCCGACTGGTCGAGACCGGCACGGTCTTCCAACCGGCCGGAACCTTGAACTTGACGCCCCGGAAGGTGTACGAACTCGCCGCACTGGTCGGCGTGTTGGAGGCCGAGGGGGCGGAGGAGGCGATGCCGTCGGCGAGCGGGACCTCCGGCTCGGCAGCGCCGGTGGAGGCGCCCGGGTCGGTGGGGGTCGCCGTCGGGCTGGGCTCGCCGGTCGGATCGGGCGTCGGGCTCGGCACGGCGGTCAGGGTGGCGGCCGGGGGCGGGACCTGGTCCTGGGCGACCGGCTCGCCGTGGAAGGTGAGCACGCCGAGCGCCATGGCGGCGGCCAGGCCGAGCGGCACGGTGACGGCGTACACCGGGCGCAGCCGGCGGATGCGGTTCTTCGGGGGAGCGGCCGGTCGCAGGCCGGCCGCCGTGACCATGGAGGCCCGGGCCGTCATCGCCTCGCGGAGCAGCCGTTCCGTCGGTGTCTCGGCCGGCCCGTCGCCGTCGCCGCCGATGCGGCGGGGGAGCTTGTCGGTCATCGAACCTTCTCCAGGTGCTTTTCCAAGGCGTCCAGAGCGCGGCTGGCAGTGGACTTCACGGCGCCCCGGGACAGTCCCAGGGTCTCGGCAATCTGCGCCTCCGACATGTCGGACCAGTAGCGCAGCACCAGCACCTCACGCTGGCGGGGAGTCAACTCCTGCAGGGCGACCAACACCCGGCGGTGCTCGTCGTTGAGCACCGCGTGGTCCTCGGCGGACGGGGCGTCGGCCACGTGCGGCGGCACGTACTCGCGGGCGGTCTTGCGGCGGCGAAGCATCGAGCGGGCGCCGTTGACCACCGAGGTGCGCAGGTAGCCGAGGGCGTTGTCGAGGTCGTCCAGCTCCTCGCCGTAGCGCTGGTAGAGCTGGGTGAAGGCGTCCTGCACGACGTCCTCGGCCAGGTCCTGGTGGTCGACCAGCAGGACCGCCATCCGGACCAGACCGAGCCGGTGGGCGTGGTAGAGGTCGGTCAGGGTGGGCCGGTCCTCGGCGGGCTTCCGGCCGCCGCGCAGCAGCCGGAACCCGGAACGGCGCTGCTTCGCCTCCTGCTCGGTGGCGACGGCGGCGAGCGGCTCGCCGGCCTCCTGTGCGCCGAACAGTGCGGCGACCACTCCGCGGACGGAGAAGCCGCGCCCCCCTGCCTGCACGGCGGTCGGCCCGATGGCCATGGACATTCGCGATTCCGCTTTCCCCCGGGACGGTGACGGCGGCCGCCGTTCCGTCAGGTCCACCTGATCAAGATCGTGATCGGGGGGATCATCCCAGCCGCCCTCTGCCGGGTTCCCTCCGCCCCCGTACCAAAGGACGTGTGACGGAGGTGAAGGTTGCAGTCGGGTTCGAAGAAAATTCCGAAGGGGCCGGGACGGCTACACTCACCGGCATTCCGCCACCCGTGAGCAGGGGGTTCGCATGGCCGAGCAGAACGTCTCCGGCCCGGCCGGCGCCCCGGTCGCCGAAGCCGCCGTCGGGCCACGGCCGGTGGCCGTCACCATCGGCCGGCGTCCGGAGCCCGTGCACGACGTCGCGGTGTACGCCTTCCCGGGCATGGCACCGTTCGAACTCGGCGTGGTGGTCGAGGTGTTCGGGCTGGCGCGGCCCGAGTTGACCGGCCTGCTGGCGGCGCCCTGGTACGGGCTGAAGGTGTGCGCCGACCGGCCCGGTACGGCGCTGGAGGCGGTGGGCGGCTTCACGCTGACCGCCCGGCACGGGCTGGACGAGCTGGCCGCGGCCGACACCGTGGTGGTCCCCGGGGTGCCGAACGCGTTCGGCGGCGTGGGGGCGTCTCCCGGTCGCCCGGCCGGGGGCGTCTCCCCCGCCCTGGTCGAGGCGCTGCGCACCGCGCACGCGCGCGGCGCCCGGATCGTGTCGATCTGCTCGGGCGCCTTCGCCCTGGCCGCCGCCGGGCTGCTGGACGGCCGGGTGGCGACCACCCACTGGCGGTACGCCGAGCTGCTCCAGCAGCGCTACCCGGCGGTGCGCGTCGATCCGGACGTGCTCTACGTGGACAACGGCGACGTGCTGACCAGCGCGGGCAGCGCGGCCGGCATCGACCTCTGCCTGCACCTGGTCCGCCGGGACCACGGCGCCAAGGTGGCCAACACGGTGGCCCGGCGCTTCGTGGTGGCACCGCACCGGGACGGCGGGCAGTCCCAGTTCATCGAGGCGGCGGTCCGCCCGGTCGAGGAGGAGGACGACGGGATCGCCCGCAGCATGCAGTGGGCGCTGGACCACCTGGCCTCCCCGCTGACCATCTCGCAACTGGCCGGCGCCGCCCGGATGTCGGACCGCTCGTACCTGCGGCACTTCACCGCCCGCAACGGGACCAGCCCGATGCGCTGGGTCGTCACCCAGCGCATCGCGGCCAGTCTGGCGCTGCTGGAGTCGCCGGAGGGGTCGGTGGAGGAGATCGCCGCGGCGGTCGGCTTCGAGAGCGCCGCGACCTTCCGCCACCACTTCGGCCGGGTGATGCGCACCTCCCCGACCGCCTACCGACGCTCCTTCGGGCGCGGGGTGGCCTGAGCCCTGCGCTCCTTCGGGCTCAGGGCGGCGTGGGCGCGGGGTGGGCGCGGGGTGGCCCGGGCGCGCGGCCTACTGCCCCGCGCGCTTCTCCTCGCGCCGGTCGGCGTTGGCGAGGATGGCGTCGTGAAGCCACTGGGCCAGGCCCGGCGCGATCTTCTCGTAGGTGTCGGTCCAGCGCGGGTCGGAGACGTACAGCCCGGCCAGGCCGCGGTGGATGGTGTACGTGCAGTCGTAGAAGTTCCCGCAGATGTGCTGCCGGTGCTCCTCGGCGAGGTCCGTGGCCACCGGGCCGTCGGCGGGCTCGCCGGCGGTGAGCGCCTCGGCCAGGCGGTCGTTGAGCCCGGTCATCTCGGCCTGGATCCGCTGCCAGTCGGCCTTGGAGTAGCCGCCGGTGCGGCGCTGCGACTCGGCCCAGGCCGTGGTGTCGCCCCAGCGCTGCTCGGCCTCCTGCTCCCAGTCCTCCTGGTAGTCCTCGCCGAAGATCTCGAACTTCTCCTCCGGGGTCAGCTGAATGCCCATTCTCCGTGCCTCCATGGCGTGTTCGACGGCTGAGGCGAGTTCCTGGAGGTGACTGATCCGGTCGGTGAGCAGCCGGTGCTGCCGCCGGAGGTGTTCGGTCGGGCTGACCGAGTCGTCGTCCAGGATCGCCGCGATCTCCTCCAGGGGGAACCCGAGTTCTCGGTAGAAGAGGATCTGCTGCAGCCGGTCGAGGTCGGCGTCCGTGTACCGGCGGTAGCCGGACCGGGTACGGCCGGCCGGGGACAGCAGACCGATCCCGTCGTAGTGGTGCAGGGTACGGACGGTCACCTTGGCGATCTTCGCCACGGCGCCGACCGAGTAGCCCTCACTGGTCATCGGAGTTCCTCCCTGGTTCTGACCACCACCCTCGGCTCTCACGTCGCGTGAGGGTCAAGCGGTGAACGGGGGCGGGCCCTCCCGCGTCAGACCCCGGCGCCGGCCGGCACCCGCACGCGCCGTCGCCCGCCCCGGTGGCCGACGGCACCGCCCTCGCCGTCGCCCGGCGCACCGGACCGCGGCCGGCGGGACCGCTGCGCGGGCCAGAACAGCACGTACGCGGCGGAGACCACCACGAAGGCGAGCCGGACGAAACCGCGGGCCGCGTCCGACGGGAGGAACAGCGTGCCGCCGTACAGCGCGACCAGCGCGATCCAGCTCCACCACGGGACGAGCCGCTTCTGCCCCACCGCGTCCCAGAGCAGGGTGCCGAGCAGGATCGAGGCCGTGTAGTAGGTGTAGACGCTCGGGTCGAGCAGGACGCGGGCGTCCGCGCCCAGCAGCACCACGGCCGGCCAGCGGCCCCGCCAAACGGCGACGCAGCCGAGCCCGATGCCGAGCGCGAACTGGGTCGGCCGGTCCCACCAGGGGGTGGACGGGTCGGTGACCCCGAACCAGCGCAGCGCGGAGGCGGGCTGGTTCGGGATGGTGAACTTGGCGGCCGCCATGGTGTCCAGGTTGCCCAGGTAGAACGGCAGCCAGGCGATCGCCACCAGGGCGCAGAACCAGAGCGCGGTGCGCAGCCAGGCGGGCCGGGGCAGCGCCAGGATCAACGGGGCGAAGGCGATCGCCCAGGGCTTGGAGTCCACCGCCAGCGCCAGGAGCACCGCGACCTGGACGGGCTTGCCGCGGGCCAGGGCGTGCGCGGCGAGGGTGGTGAAGAACAGCGCGAGGACGTCGTCCAGGTGCGCGAAGCGGACCGAGACCTCGACCCACATCGGGATGAACGCCAGCCCGGCGATCAGCAGCCGCTGCTGGAGCCGCCGGTGGTTGATCCCGGTGCCGAGGTAGTACAGGGCGGCGGTGCGGCCGACCACGACCAGCATCACCAGGCCCAGCCCGGCGCTCACCGCCTCGGCGATCAGCTCGCCGGTGTGCGGTGCGAACGGGGCGGTGAGCCTGGCCGCGGCCAGGCTCACCGGGCCGATCTGGAGCTCCGGGTGGCGGGCGTAGAGCGACAGGCCGCCGTCGGGCTGATCGCTGAAGAGCAGTTGCTCGCCCTGGCGCAGGTAGTGCCAGGAGAAGCCGCCGCTGGGCTCGACCAGGAGGAACCAGAGCACCGTCCAGGCGGCCAGCAGGACGTGGTGCCTGCGCAGCGGCAACCCGGCGATCCGCCCGGTCGCCGCCTCGTAGTCGGTGGTGGCCCGTGCCGTGCGTGCTGTCCGCACCTGTCCTCTCCCCGCCGTTCCGCCCCCCTCCGGCCGGACATCCTATGTGACGGAGGAGAACCGTCCGCGCCGCCCGCGGATCCGTCCGACGGGACGGTGCGGGCGGCACGGGGGGCTGCGGGGACGCGCCCGGAACTGCGGGAGTGAGCGTGCCCGGGAACGCCCGGAGGGCCGGACCGGGAGGGGGTACCGCCCGGGAACGCCGGGAGGGCCGGGCCGGCATCAGCCGCGGCCCGGCCCTCCCGGGCGTCGGTGCGTTCCGGGTCAGCCCTGCTGGGCGGACTTGCGGCGGCGCAGCACCACGAGGGTGCCGACACCGGCCGCCAGGACGGCGCCGCCGGCGGCCGCGATGGCGGTGGTGTTGTCACCGCCACCGGTCTGGGCCAGGGCCTTGTCGCTGCCGTCCGCGGCGGCCTTGGCCTTGTCGACGGCGGCCGGGGTCAGCGGCGGCGGGGTGATGACCGGGGGCACGACCGGGAAGTCGATCGGGCCCGCGGTGTCGCCGCTGCTCTCGGCCGGGGCCGGGGCGGTGGCCGAACCGGAGGGCTCGCCGGTGGCCGGGGTGGTCGGCTTCTCGGTGGGCTTCTCGGTGGGCTTCTCGGTCGGCTTGCCGGTGGGCGTCTCGGTCGGCTTCTCCGTCGGCGTGGCGGTCGCGGTGGCCGACGAGGAGCTGCTCGCGGTCGGGCTGGGCTTGCCCGTCTGGGTCGGGGTCGGGCTGGGCTTGCCGGTCTGCGACGCGGTGGGCGTCGGGGACGGCTTGCCGCCGCCGTGCGCCTTGATGACGAAGCCCACGCCGCCTTCGCAGCTGAGGTGGCCGTTGTCGACCGGCTGGTGGCTGGAGTCGTCGAGCTCGGCGGCGAAGACGACCGGGACGACGCCGGCCCGGCCGAGCGGGGCACCGTCGGTGAAGGACGCCCGGACCTTGATCGGGACGTTCTTGCCGCGGTTCACCCCGAGCAGGTCGTCGGCGACCGGGTTGCCGGCCCCGTCGAGGGTGCCGAGCATCATCAGGACGGAGTCGTTCTTCTCCCCGCTCTGGTCGGGGGCGACCACGGCGGTCTGCCACTCGCCCCCGGGGAGCCGGTACTGGACCTTGAGGTCCTTCGCCTGGAGCGAGCCCGCCTTGTTCTTGAACTTGAGCAGCGGGATGAAGACGAAGTCGTGCTTCGTCCTGTTGTCGACCTTGAAGGTGAACTCGCGGGCGTCACCGCCGGCGATGAAGGTGCCGGGCACGCCGTTCAGCGAGAGGTCGAGGCTCGCGTGCGACGCCTTGTCGGCCTGCTGCGCGGCGGCGGACGGGGTGCCGGTGGCACCGACGGCCATGGCGCCCTGGGCGCCGGCCAGGACGAGCGAGGACGCGAGCGCGACGGCTCCGGCAAGGGCAAAACTGCGACGTATGGACAAGGAGACCTCACGGAAGTGTCCGGGCGAGGCCCGGGGCGCGAGGGGGCGGCCGCAGACGCCACGTACCCCCCGCGAAGCTGAAAGTCCGACGGAGAGTACCGAACGACCCGACCGGTCCGGAAGGCGGGTGGCACGCTGTGAATCGAACCGGGGGGCGGAGTGCCCGAATCATCCAACTCTGGCCACTCGTAAGGCTTTTGCACCGTGCCTCGGGTCGACTGACGGGGTGCCGCGTGACGGGTACACGTCCGAAAGACGGTAGCCCCCGGCCCCCGGCGGCCGGGGGCGGACGCGCACGACGCCCGGTCCGCCGGGGCCGCCGGAGCTGCCGGGGCCGCCGGGGCCGCCGGAGCTGCCGGAGCTGCGCTGCCCGGGCGGACCCGGCCCGGGGTTCAGCCCGCGAAGAACGACTTGGCCGCGATCACCGCCCGCTCGTCGTCCAGCACCTCGCCCGGGCGGCTGCCGTTGCCGAGCAGCACCCCGCCCCAGCGCATCCCCATGTACTCGGCGGTCAGCCGGAGGGTGCCGATCAGCGGCTCGGCCTTGTCGTCCTCGGTGGCGAGGGCGGTGACGCCCCAGAGCGTGCCGCCGCCCAGCCGGGCCTTGAGGTTCACCCCGGGCACCCGCATCCAGGCCGACCAGTGGTCGAGATAGAGCTTGGCGCTGGTCGGCAGCGAGTACCAGTACAGCGGCGCGACGAAGACCAGGTCGGTGGCCGCCAGGGTGGCGTCCAGCAGCGTCCGCTCGTGGCCCGCCGGCTCCGGGTAGCTGCCGTCGCCGGTGTGCCGCAGGTCCCGGAAGGGCGGCAGCGGGTGCTCGTCGAGGCGCAGCCAACGCTGCTCGGCACCGGCCGGCAGGCTCGACCCTGCGGCCAGCCGGGCGAGCCGGGCCGAGTTGCCGTCGGCGCGCGCGCTGGCGTCGAGGAACAGGAAACGGCGCGGCGCCTCGGCGCCGGACGGCTGATCGGCCATCAGGATTCCTCCGTCGTGCGTACGGTGCGGACGCAGGAGTGAGCAGCCCCCGAACGCCGGTTTATTCCGCGCCCATGCCAAACCGCGGGCACGGAGCACCGGGCACGGAGCGCCGGGCGCGGAGCACCGGGCGCGGAGCACCGGGCGCGGGCCGGGGCGGCCCGGCCGACGGTCAGTCGGGCAGTCCGGCCCGGCGGCGGGCGACGGCCGCGACGGCCGCCCAGTCCTTGTCCCCGTCGCCGTGGGCCAGCGCGTCCAGGAAAGCGTCCCGCAGGACGCTGCCGAACGGCAGCGGAACGTTGCGCGCGGCCCCCGCCTCCAGTGCGAGACCGACGTCCTTGAGTCCGAGCGGCAGCCGGAACCCCGCCGGCTCGTAGCGGCGCTCGGCCACCATCGAGCCGTAGCCGCTGTGGATCGGCCCGGGGAAGAGCGTCCCGCTGAGCATCTCCACCAGGTCGGTCGGCCGGACGCCGTGCGCCTCGGCCAGACTGCACGCCTCGGCCATCGACTCGATCGCGCAGGCGATCAGGAAGTTGGCGCTGATCTTGGCCGTGTTGGCCTGCCGGGGGCTCACACCGAAGTGCCAGGTGCGCTCGCCCATCGCGGCGAACAGCGGCTCGGCCCGTTCCAGCAGTTCGGGCGCGCCCGCGACCAGGATGTTCAGCCGCCCCTCCGCCGCGACCGGCGGACGGCCGAGGACGGGCGCGGCGACGTAGCCGATGCCGTGCTCGGCGTACCGCTCCTCGGCCCGCTCGGCGAGAGCGACCGAGACGGTGGCCATGTTGACGTGCAGGGTCGCCGCGGCACCGGCCAGCAGCGCGGGGTCGAGCAGCCGCTCGACCGCCGTGTCGTTGGCGAGCATGGAGACCACCGTGTCGGCGGCGAACACCTCGGCGAGCGAGTCGGCCGCCTCCGCGCCCTCGGCCACCATGGCGGCCACCGGCCCGGGCGAGCGGTTCCAGACCCGTACGGTGTGGCCGGCCCGCAGCAGGCTGCCGGCCATGCCGCGCCCCATCGAACCCAGCCCCACGAAGCCGATCGTCCGCCCGGTCATCCCCGCACTCCCGTCGCCGCACCTGCTCGTGCACGACCGACTGTACGTCAGAACGCCCGCGGGCCGACCGCTGAACCGGGCGGCGCACCCGCGGCCGGGCAGCGGCTCACGCGCAGGCGCGGGCCGGCATCCGGGTGCGGTCGTCGGCCGCCCCGCGCTCCAGTTCGGCGACCACCCGGCCGCGCAGCAGCTCGTACTGGGCCTGGAGCCGGCCGGGACGGGCCGGCCGGGCCACCGGGCGGCCGGGGCCGACCAGTTCGTCCGGCCCGAACTGCTCACGGGTGAGGTCGATCTCGAAGCCGGTGGCGAAACGGTTCCACCAGTGGAGGTCCGTCCGCACCCCGTCGACGTACACCTCGCCCATCATGAGCTCGCCGCCGAGCAGGTCGTGCACCACCATCGCCGTCACCCCGCACTGGCCGCGGGCGGGATTGTCGGGACGCCAGTGGGCCAGATCCTCGGGCGCACAGGTGTCGACACCCCAGGAGGAGCGGATCGCACGTTCGATGTCGTTGAGGGTCCACGCCGTCATACCGGGAAGCCTGCCACGCGCCACTGACAGTGGCACCGGCTTTTCGAAGGGTCATCCCGTGTTCTGCGGCGACCCTCCCGGTGTTCACCCGAACGAGACCATGACCCGGCCGCCGGCCCTCCCCTGGCGCGGGGCGGGCCGGCGGCCGGGCTCACGTCACTTCGCCAGCTCGGCGACGCCGGCCTGCGCGAACTGCTCGTCCAGGTCGCCGCTGGGCGCACCCGCGACGCCGACGGCCGCGATCGGAGCGCCCTTCGACTGGATCGGGGCACCGCCGGCCAGGAACAGGGTGCCCGGGATGTCCTTCAGGTTCGGGGCCTGGGCCAGCCGCTTGGCCAGCTCCGAGGTCGGGGCGTTCCAGGACACCGCGGTGAAGGCCTTGCGCTCGGCCGAGACCGGGGCCTGCGGGCCGGCGCCGTCACCCTTCAGCAGCACCCGGGTGACACCGTCGCGGTCGACGACCGCGACCGACACGTGCTGGCCGGCCCTGGTGGCCGCGTCCAGGGCGGCCTGGGCGGCGCGGGTGGCGGCGTCGATGGTCAGGCCGCTGCTCGCGGCCAGGTTCTTGTTCTGGGTGTCGGCCTTCGCCGCCGCCGGGACGGCCGGGGTGTCGGTGGACTCGGCGCTGGCCGAGACGGCGCCCACGGTGGCGGCGGCGAGCGCGGCGGCGGCGACGGTGCCGGTCAGCACCCGGGTGCGCACGGAGGTCTTCTTCATGGTCCAGCTCCTCAGCGGATCTGCGGGGTGGGGTGTGGCGGGGTGGGGCGGGGGTTCGGGGGCCGCCGGGCCGTTGGGGGGATCGCCCGGCGGCGTGCTTCGATCCTCCGCCCGGGGAAGGCGCCGCCACATCGACGGTCCGGCGCGGACGTCCGGGCATGATGGTGGACGCCGGGGTCAACCGATCGGCTGATGCGGCCCCGGGCCGGACGGGTCACCATCGAGGGATCGACGCAGGTCGGTGCGGGACCGGGCCGCGACGGTACGGGCCGGTGCAGGCCGGTCCGGGCCGGCGCCGACCGCGCCCGCACCACCCGTTCAGCCAGGAGCCACCCGTGCAGCAGCCCCGCCCGACCGCCGGCCGCGGCGCTGCGGACCGCACCGGCGCCGGCCGCCGCGCCGTCCTCGGCACCGGCGACACCCTCGGCACCCGTGACACCGGCGACACCGGCGACACCGGCGACACCGCTGACCCGGACGCGGGCCGGTTGGCACTGCTGCTGGACTCCGCCTTCCTGCTGCTGCTCGCCGCCTCGCTCAACCGCTACCTCACCCACCACTCCGGCACCGCGCAGGCGCCCTGGGTGATCGGGCTGAGCGCGGCCCTCGCGGTCGCCCGGCCGGCCGGGTCCTGGCTCGACCACCGCCGTCCGCCCGCCCCGGGCCGGCCCCGCCGGTGGCCGCTGGCCCTGGTGGTGGCCCTCTGGGTGGTGCTGGTGCTGCTCGCGCCGAGCTTCGCCTGGTGCGCCGTCCCGCTGATCTACAGCGTGCTGCGGGTGCTGCCGGCGAGGGCGGCCATCCCGCTGGTCGGGGCGCTGACCCTGCTGGTGGTGATCGCCGAGATCCGGCTGCCCGGCGGCGCCGACGCCACGCTGGTCCTGCTGCCGCCCGCGGTGGCCGGGCTCGCCACCGGCGTCTTCCTCGTCATGGCCCGGCAGGCCGCCCGGCAGCGCGCGCTGATCGCCGATCTGGTCCGCACCCGGCGCGAACTCGCCGCCACCGAACGGCGGGAGGGCACCCTGGCCGAGCGCGAGCGGCTGGCGATGGAGATCCACGACACCCTGGCGCAGGGCCTGTCCAGTCAGCAGATGCTGCTCCAGGCCGCCGAGCGCACCTGGGACACCCACCCGGCGACCGCCCGCACCCACGTCCGCACCGCCGCCGAGGTGGCGGCCCGGAACCTGGCCGAGGCCCGCCGCTTCGTCCACGACCTCGCCCCGGTGGAGCTGTCCGACGGCCGCACCCTCGACCGGGCACTGCGGTCGCTGGCCGAGCGGGAGTCCGCCGAGAGCGGGCTGCCGGTCCGCTTCCACCTGGACGGCACGCCGGTGCCGCTGCCCACGGCCGCGCAGTCCGCGCTGCTGCGGATCGCCCAGGGCGCACTGGCCAACGTCCGCGAGCACGCCGGGGCTTCGGCCGCCGCGATCACGCTGTCCTTCCTCGGCGACCAGGCCGTGCTGGACATCGCCGACGACGGACAGGGCTTCGACCCGGACGCGGCCGGCCCCGGGGGCGGGCGCGGGTACGGCCTGCCGGCGATGCGGGCCCGGCTGCGGCAGCTGGGTGGCAGGCTGACCGTGGAGAGCACGCCCGGTGAGGGCAGCGTCGTCTCCGCCGCGATCCCCCTGACGCAGCGATGAGTCGGAGCACCCGTGCGCCCGGCGCGGCGACGGGCCCGGCGCAGCGTTCCGGCCCGGCGCGGCAACCGGCCCGGCGCGGCAACCGGCCCGGCGCGCCGACGGGCCCGGAGCAGCCATGACCTTGGAGCAGAGATGAGCACGACTCCCGTCCGGACGACCCCGGTCCGCCTGCTGGTCTGCGACGACCACGCCGTGGTGCGGGCCGGGCTGCTGGCGTTGCTGGCGAGCGCCGGCGACATCGAGGTGGTCGGCGAGGCGAGCACCGGGGAGGAGGCCGTCGCGCTGGCCGCCCGGCTGGCGCCGCAGGTCGTGCTGATGGACCTCCAACTCGGCGACGGCATCGACGGGGTGGAGGCCACCCGGCGGATCACCGCCGCCCCGGGCGGACCGCACGTCCTGGTGCTCACCACCTACGACACGGACGCCGACATCACCCGGGCCATCGCCGCCGGCGCCACCGGCTACCTGCTGAAGGCCGAACGGCCGGAGGAGCTGTTCGCCGCCGTGCACGCGGCCGCGCGGGGCCGCACGGTGCTCTCGCCCCCGGTCGCCTCCAGGGTGATGGCGCAGATGCGGGCGCCCTCACCGCAGCTCACCGAACGCGAGCAGGACATCCTCGAACAGCTGGCGCAGGGGCTGGGCAACCGGGAGATCGCCCGGGCGCTGTTCATCAGCGAGGCCACGGTGAAGACGCACCTCGGCCGGATCTACGACAAGTTGGGCGTGGACACCCGGGCGGGCGCGGTGGCGGTGGCGAAGGAGCGCCGGCTGCTGCGCTGAGGCCCCGACCCGTTCCCCGCTCCCCGTTCTCCACTCCCCGTTCTCCCGGCTGCGCTGGGCGCCCGCCCGGTGTCACTGCGTGCTGCCATGATGCTCGGAATGTCGGATTCCGAGCCGGTGCCCGCCCGTGAGCTCCACCGGCCCGGTGCGGGCGACTCGGGCGCCGGCCGTCCCGGATCGGCCACAACTCCCTGGTCCGAGGCCCTTTCGGGTTCCACCGAGGGCCTCGTCACAATGTGGATGTTTCGTGGATTTCGCTATTGACAAACCAACCACGCGGTTTGTTAGTTTGAGATCAACGACGTCCCCGGGGGTGGGGGCTCGCCGGGGCCTGTGCGGACCGCTCTCGCCGGAGGGTGTGGCCAGGGGGGAACGGCGGGTTTGCCCGGGGTGTCGGGGGGAGCGGCAGCGCCGAAGCCGCGCGACGAGGCGGCGTGGAGCGGGTCCGGGGGGACTCGCTCCACGCCTCCCCCGGTCCCCTTCCACCAGCTCCTCCGGCCTCCCCGGCGCGTTCCGACGCGTTCCGGCCTACGCCAGGGCGCTCCAGTACGGACAGCGGACGTACGGCAGCGGCGGCGCGCAGTGGTCGACGCTGCCGGACAGCACCGGGCCCCGCTCCGAGCGGGCCACTCCCGGCGAACTCGCGGTCAGCCCGGCCTCGCCCGACTCGCCGAAGCGCAGTGCCAGCCGGTAGCCGTCCGGGGTGGTCACGGCGACGCCCGGGCGCTCCTGGCCGGCGTTCAGCGAGGTGATCGTCCAGCCGCGCCGCCGCCAGTGCCGCTCCACCACGTCCGCCAGCACCGCCCGCCGGGGCAGCGAGACGACGGTGAGGAGGTCCCGGCCCCGGGTGACGTACCAGAGCAGCTCCGACTCGCGCCCCGGCAGCGGCAGCCGCGCCCCCGCCCGTGCGGGCGCCCCCTGCCAGACCGGCGCCGGACGGACGGCGTCCAGGGTGTCCTGGAGCAGCGTCTCGCAGTGCTCGGCGGCGTCGAGTTGATCGACCGTCACCCCCGGCTCCGACCCCGGACCGGACCCCGGCCGACGGACCGGCGCGACCCTCGCGCCTCCGGGGCCGCCGCCCGGACATCCGACGTTCAGCTCGGCACCACCTGACTGCACAGGGCCCTCCGTACTCCTCCCGGTGTTCAACCCGGGCAGGCATTCCGTCACTGCTTGGACGGCGGGCGGGTACGGGCAGTTCCCCTCCCGGCTCCATCCCTCACCGTTCCCACACTCTCAAAGTGCACTGCACGGTGCAGTTGAATCACTGATCTGCACCGTGTAGTTTACTTCTCGTGCCGAGCCGCCGAGCCGCCGGGCCGAAACCGCCGTCCGGCCGCTTGCCGCACGTCTTCTGACCCACCGTCCGCCCCCCTGTCGAGAGGACCCGTCATGCCCGTCATCACCGTCGGCACCGCCCGCATCCCCTACCGCGTCGTCGGCGACGGCCCCGACACCCTCGTCCTGGTGCACGGCACCGGCCCCGGCTCGGCCATGTGGGACGGCCTGCTGGACGCCTTCACCGACCGCTGCACCGTGCTGCTGCCCGACCTCTCCGGCAGCGAGGCCGCCGACGACGACGGCGCGCCGCTCACCCTGGAGGCGCTGGCCGCCCAGGTCGCCGCCGTGATCGAGGACGCCGGCCGCGGCCCCGCCGACGTCCTCGGCTTCTCGCTCGGCGCCGTCGTCGCCACCGCGACCGCCGCCCTGCACCCCGAGCGGGTCCGCCGGCTGATCGCCGCCGCCGGCTGGATCAGCGCGGAACAGGACGAGTACCTGCGGCTCTCCATGGCCACCTGGCTCTCGCTCGCCGACCACCCCGCCGCGTTCGGCGGCTACGCCACCCTCACCGCCTTCAGCCGCGGCTTCCTCGACCGGATCGGGCGCGCCGCCGTCCAGGCCAACACCGCCTACATGCAGCCGACCCCGGGCACCCTGCGGCACATCGCCCTCAACCTCGGACTGGACCTCGGCCCGCTGCTCCCGCGCGTCCAGGCGCCCGCCCTGGTGATCGGCTGCACCCAGGACGCCACCGTCCCGGTGGAGAACGCCCGCCGGCTGCACACCGCCCTGCCCGGTAGCGCCTACGCCGAGTTCGACACCGGCCACATCGTGCTCGCCGAGGAGACCGAGGCGTTCACCGGCACCGTCCGGGACTTCCTCACGGCCGCGTGACCGGCCGCCGCACGACCGACCGCCGGGAGGGAGCGGGCGGCGGCGTACGGGAGGTCCGGCCGGCGGGCGCGCACGGCCCGGGCGACCGGCGCGCGGAGCACACCATTGCCCGAGAGGCAAGCCCTGCTCCAGAAAGGCCGATTACCGCGCATGGTGATCCTAATCAAATTGACTGAACGTCAACTTCAAAGGTGAGACTGCCTTGTCAGCGACATCCGCAAGGAGACCACCATGCGCATACTCTTCACCGGCCCCACCGCGGCCGGTCACCTCTACCCGATGGTGCCCACCGCCCAGGCGCTGCGCGCCGTCGGGCACGAGGTCCTGTTCGCCGTCGGACAGCCGGTCGAGCTGATCCGCTCCGCGGGCTTCCCCATCGTCCAGATCGGCGACGGCCGGGGCCTGCGGGAGATCATCGAGGAGGCTCTCGGCGGCAAGGTCGAGTACGTCAACCAGAACAGGACCCAGGACGAGATCCTCGACATGGCGGCCGCGATGTTCGCGCGCGCCTCCCGTCCCGACGTGGACGGTCTGCTGGCGGCCGCCACCGACTGGGGCGCCGACCTGATCGTCCACGACTCCTTCGCGGCCGCCGCCCCGCTGGTCGCCGCCCAGCTCAAGATCCCGTCGGTGGTGCAGAACTTCGGTGCCAGCCCCGGCGGTCCCATGACCGAGCTGGTGGCCTCGCACGTGTCCGACCTGTACGAGGAGCGCGGCCTGACCGGCCCGGGCATCGCCGCGGTGCTCAACGTCGGCCCGCTCGGCGGCGACCCGGACGGCCTGCCGATGCGCTACGTCCCGTACAACGGCGGCGGCATCGTCCCGGCCGAGTTCCTCCGCAAGGCCGACCGCCCGCGGGCGGTCGTCACCCTGGGCACCGTGCTCGCCGAACTCGACGGCGTCCGCGCGGTGGTCCGCCTGGTCGAGGCGGCGGCCGAGGTCGACGCCGACTTCCTGCTCGCGGTCGGCGGCGCCGACCTCGCCCCGCTCGGCACCCTGCCCGCCAACGTCCGCGGCCTGCCCTGGGTCCCGCTCAACGAACTGCTCGGCCGCGCCGACGCGCTGATCCACCACGGCGGCTCGGGCACCATGCTGACCGCCCTCCAGGCGGGCCTGCCCCAGCTGCTGCTCCCCCAGGGCGCGGACCACTTCCTCAACGCCGACGCCATCACCGCCACCGGCGCCGCCCTGAGCTCCACCTCCGACGCCGTCGACACCCCGCTGCTCACCCGCATCCTCACCGACGCCGCGCTGCGCGACGCCGCCCACCGCCTGCAGGCCGACAACGCCGCCCTGCCCACCCCGGCCACCCTGGTCCCCAGCCTGGAGGGCCTCGCCGCCCGCCGCTGATCCACTGATCCACTGCCGGCTCCGGCCCACCCGGACGGCGCACGACAGCCGCGGGCCGACCGGCCTGCGGCTGTCGGCCGTCGGCGGGCGTCTGTCGGCGGGGCAGGGTCGCGCCGGGGCCCGACGCACACCCGCGCCGGCCGGCTCCGCCCACCGGATACCAGCTGGAGGCGCCCCGGAACCAGATCGATCCCGGCCACTTCGACGCCCTGCCGCCCCGCGAACACCGCACGCCGCACACCGCACGCCGCATCGGGTGGGCGCGGCGGCCGGGGGCGGGACGGGTTCGGGCCCGTCAGTCGCCCCGGAGCAGGGCGCGCAGCCCGGCGGTGTCGACGACGTCGGCCCGGGAGGGGAGGACCCGGCGGAGCAGGACGTCGTGGACCTCCGGGTCCGGGTCGGCGACGCCGTCGGACAGGACGAGGAGCCGGTAGTCGCGGTCGGCCGCGTCGAGGACGGTGGACAGGACGGCGCCGCCGGTACCGAGGCCGCAGACGACCAGCGTGGTGATGCCGCGCTCGCGCAGCCGCCGGTCGAGGTCGGTGGTGGACAGGGCCCCGTAGCGGGTCTTGCGCACGAGGATGTCGCCGTCCCCGGGCGCCAGGTGCTCGTGGACGGCGGCGGCGGGGTCCTCGTGGTGCATGGCGCGGTGCCGGGCCAGCGGGGCGAAGGTGGTGTTGGCGGCCGGGACGGCGTCCCAGTCGGCCTCGGTGAAGCCGACGCGTACGTGGGCGATGGTGCCGCCCTCGGCTCGGACGTCGGCGATCGCCCCGGCCACCCGGCCGAGCAGGGCCTCGCGGTCTCCGTCCCCGGGCAGCGCGGCCAGGATCACGGGCTGGCAGTCCAGGACGAGGAGGGCGGTGTGCGCGGGATCGAGTGCCCGGTCGGTGCTCATGCGGTTGTCCTCCGTACGGATGGTGCGGCCGGCGGGGTGCCCGGTACGGCGCCCGGCCGCGTCCGGTCGGGTCGGGGAAGCAGGAAGGGGGTGGCGAGGATGAGCAGTCCCGCGACCGTGAGGGCGGTGCGCGGGCCGGTGGCGTCGGCGAGCAGCCCGCCGAGCGCGGTGCAGACGGCGATGGACGCCTGCTGGCCGATCGACCAGGCCGACAGGGTGCGGGCGACGAGGTGCTTGGGCGTGCGTTCGAGCCGGTAGGTGGCGAGCACCGGGTTGAACAGGCTCATGTTGATGATGATCGCCAGCTCGACGGCCATCACGGTGACGAGCCCGACCACGCCGGGGCGGACGAAGGCCAGGCCGATCAGCCAGACGGCCCGCAGGGTGCCGACGACCCGGAAGACCCGGTCCCGCCCGTGGCGCTCCACGACCCGCCGGGCCAGCCGGGAGCCGATCAGCCCACCGAGGCAGGGGGCGGCGAAGGCGAGGCCGTACTCCCAAGGCGCGAAGTGGAGTTGGCGCAGGAGAAGGACGGCGAGCACCGGCTCGGTGGCCATGATCAGACCGGCGACGAGCATGTTGTTGAGGTAGAGCGCCCGCAGACCGGGGTCGCCCAGGATGTGTCGCCAGCCGTCGAGCACCGCGCCGGCCCGGAGCGGCTTCCCGCCGGCCCGGACGGGCGGCTCCTCCCGGTCGCGGATCGCGGTGATGCCCAGCGCGGAGAGCAGGTAGCCGAGCGCGTCGGCCACCACGGTGGTGACCGGCCCGAACCAGCCGATCGCCGCCCCGCCGAGCGGCGGCCCGATCGCGATGGAGCTCCAATTCGTCGACTCGAAGCGTGCGTTGGCCACGAGCAGGTCCTCCGGCCGGACGAGCGCCTTGAGGTAGGCCCCACTGGCCGCGCCGAACGCGATCTTGGCCGCGGCGATCACGATCGAGACCACGAGCAGCTGGACGAAGCCGAGCCACCCGAAGGCGTAGGCCACCGGGATCGTCGCCATGGCCGCGAACCGGATCAGGTCCGTCGCGATCATGACCGGCCGCTTGCGTCGGAACTCCACCCACGGCGCGAGCGGCACCGCGACCAGCGCACCCACCGCGGGCCCCACCGCGGACAGCGCGGACACCTCGGCGGGCCCGGCGTGCAGCACCAGGACGGCGATCAGCGGCAGTGCCCCGAACCCCAGTCCGGACCCGTACGCGCTCGCCGCGTACGCCGCCCACAGCCATCCGAACCGCCGGCCCAGCCGTTTCCCGCCCGTCATGCGCGGTGCGCTCCCCTCGACGTCCCGACCCCGGCCGAACAAACCGGGGTTGACCAGTGAGAGCCAATCGGTCGCCACTACGGCAGGTCAAACAACCGATTCACCCACTCCGCACAACCTCCGGTTGTTCCCTAAGGTGGGTCGTGTGGACCTCGAAGCAGTGCGCACCTTCGCCGCGATCGCGGAGGCCGGCCAGTTCCAGAAGGCCGCCGTCGACCTGTCCGTCACCCAGCAGGCCGTCTCCAAGCGCGTCGCCGCACTGGAGCGCGACCTCGGCGTGCGGCTGTTCACCCGCACCCCGCGCGGCGCCGAACTGACCATCGACGGCCAGGCGTTCCTGCCCCACGCCCGCGAGCTGCTGCGGGTCGCCGAGCGGGCGGTCGCGTCCGTGCGCGCCGGCCGCCGCCCGCTGCGGGTCGACGTGATCAACTCACGCGGCGCGGTCTCGGGCCTGATGCGCGGCTTCCACCGCAGCCACCCCGACATCGACCTCGACGTGCTGATGCTGTTCGACATCGACACCGCCGTCGCCGCCATCCGCTCCGGCACGATCGACGCGTCCTTCCGCGCCGTCGCCGCGCCCGGCAGGCCCCTGCCCGAGGACATCGAGTCCGTCCGGGTCCTCGACGAACCGCTCCAACTCCTCACCGGCCCCGACCACGCCCTCGCGGACGCCGGATCCGTGACCGTCGCCGAACTGGTCGGCCACCGGATCTGGATGCCCGGCATCGCCCCCGGCACCGAGTGGGGCGCCTACTACGCCGACCTGGTCGCCGAGTTCGGCCTCACCATCGAGGCCACCGGCCCCAACTTCGGCTCCGACGTGCTCCTCGACACCATCGCCGACACCCCGGCCCTGGCCACCTTCATGAGCGAGCGGACCCGCCTCGTCTGGCCCGCCGGCCACGGCCTGCGCCGCATCCCGGTGACCGACCCGACGCCCGTCTACCCCCACTCCCTCCTCTGGCACCGCGACAACCCCCACCCGGCGCTGCCCACGCTCCGCGCCCACCTCGCGGCCGCCCCCGCGGACCCCGCAGCCCCGGACACCTGGACCCCCGCCTGGGCCCTCCCCCACTGACCGCCCGAACCGGCCCGGCCTGAACCGTCCCGAACCGGCCCGAACCGGTCCGGACAACGCGAAGGGGACGGAGCCGGACCAACCGAAACAGCGGCCACGGCGGGGGCCGTGCTCCACCCCGCCCGGGATCCCCGCCGGCGGCCACCCGTGAGGGGGACGTGGCCGGAGGGCGCGATGCCCCGTCGTCGGGCGTAATGGAAGGACCCGCCCCGGCGGACTGCACCGGGGTGCCGGGGTCGATCGAGCCGGTGTCGAGTGCCCGCGCGGGAGCAGAACGGCGGCGCGAGCAGGGGCGGCGGCGGGCAGGGATGAGCGGTGAACAGCGATGAGCGGTGAGCAGCAGTCCGGCGCCGGGCGACCGGACCGGCCGGAGGGGCACGACGAACGTCTGCTGGGCACGCTGCTCGATCAGACCCATGAGCTGCCGCCCCAGCTGATCGCCCCGCTGGTCGCCGCCGCGGTGCGCGGGCTCGGCGGCCGCGACCCGGCGCTCCTGCTGCAGGACTACGGCCAGCTGGTGCTGGCGCCCTTGCCGGGGCGGGGGTTGGCCGCCGGGGAGCCGGTGCCGATCGACGGCTCCCCCGCGGGTGCGGCCTTCCTGCGCGGTGTCGCCGTCGAGGAGCCGCGGCCCGACGGGGTGCGGATGTACCTGCCCTTGCTGGACGGCGGCGACGAGGTGGGGGTTCTGGCCCTCACCCTGGACGCGGTCGACGAGGGCGACCGGCGGCTGCTGCGGCGCCTCGCCGCCCTGGTCGCCGATCTGCTGGTCACCAAGAGCGGCTACACCGACAGGATCTTCCAGGCCCGGCGCCTCGAACCGATGAGCGTGGCCGCGGAGATCCAGTGGTCGCTGTTGCCACCGCTGTCGCTGTCCGTTCCGCAGGTCGCCGTGGCCGGCATCCTCGAACCGGCCTACCAGGTGGCCGGGGACAGCTTCGACTACGCGCTCAACGACGGCCTCCTGCACGTCGCCACGATCGACGCGATGGGCCACGGGCTGGACGCCGCGACCATGGCGACCGTGGCCATCGGCGCGTACCGGCACGCCCGGCGCGCCGACATCGGACTCGCCGAGATCTACGCGTTCATGGACCGGGCCGTCGCCGAGCAGTTCGGGCCGGACCACTTCGTCACCGCGCAGATGATGCGCCTGGACACCGCGACGGGCCACCTGCAGTGGGTCAACGCCGGCCATCCCCAACCGCTGCTGATCCGCGACCACGTCGTCGTCGAGCGGCTGGAGAGCGAGACCACCCTGCCGGTCGGCTTCGGCGGTGAGGAGCCGGTGATCAGCGAGCGGGTGCTGCGGCACGGTGACCGGGTGCTGTGCTTCACCGACGGCCTGGTCGAGGAGCGCGAGGCCGGCGGGGAGCAGTTCGGGGAGGAACAGCTCATCGACTGGGTCAACCTCGTCGAGCGCTCGCAGGACGGGGTGCGGGCCGTGGTGCGCGCGCTCTCCCACGTCCTGAAGGAGAAGCGGGGCGGGCGGACGAGCGACGACGCGACCCTGTTCCTGATCGAGTGGCGCTGAGCGGGCCGCCCCCACCTCGGCTCTCATGACCGGCCGGGCCGACCCGGTGCGGGCGGAGTACCGTGGGGATGTCGGAGCGGCCCGTGCCGCCGCTCCCCCAGGGCCCGCCCCTCGCTCGGTGGGGTTGGGCCGCGTCCGCGGATAGGTGGCGAGCCATGTCGGACGAAGCCGGTGCCGCGTTCCCGGGCCTTCTGCCGGACCGGTTCCGGCAGGCCGCGCGGCCGGGGACGGTCCTGTTGCGCCTGGAGACCACACAGTCGCGCGAAGGCATACTCGACGGCGCGTGGTGGCCGCGTTCACGAGACGTCGGCGTCGAACTCCCTGGCCTGGTCAGGGCGTTGACCGAACACCTCGGCCCGGTGGCGAGGGTCGGGCTGGACACGGCGGCCTGGGACGACGTACCGGCCCGGCTGGTCGTCGACGGCCGGTCGGTGCACATCGACCGGTTCCCCGTCGGCGACGACACGGTGATCGTCACACGGGGCGACCACGATCACTTCAGCCTGCTGGTCGTCCCCCCGCAAGCGAGCCAGGAGGCGGCGCTGGCCGCGATGGCCCGCGCGGTCAAGGCCGGCGGAAGCGACTCGGCTCGGCAGATCCTCGTCGCCACCGGCATCGGCTCCGAGCCACCGGGCGAGGCGTCCTGAGGGACGGTCCCGCGGGCCTGGCTCCTCGGACAGACAGGAAAGGCGGGACGGGGAGATGTCCGTCTACGTGAAGCTCTCGGCCGACGCCCGGGCACCGGCGGAGCCGTCGAAGGGGCCGTTGGACATGCAGTACGAGGACGGTGCGGACGGCGTCACCTTCGAGTACGACCTGCATCCGAGTGGTGCGCTGCGCGTCCTGCGGGTCTTCGAGGACACGCCGTACCGGATCGAGGTCTGCTTCGGCCCCGGGGCGTGGCTCCAGGTCGTGGGCAGCTACCTGCGGAAAGGCGCCGAGTACTGACGGCGATCCGCGTCGTCCCCCTCCCCCGTGCGGTTCCGGCGCAGAGGGACGGGGGCGAAGGCCGGTGCTACGACCGGTACGACGACGCCGATGACGCCGATGACGCGGGTACCGGCCAGGAGGCGGCCCTGTTCCGGGCGACATCCGCCCGCCTGCCGGCCTCACCGGCACCGCCGGAGGGAGCGGGGGCCGACGGCAGGAAGTCGGAACGGGGCTGCCGCTCTGCCGCACCGCCGCCCGTCTCCGCGGCGATCAGGTCGCTCGCGATCCGGATGTCGGCCGGGTCGGCCGCCTCCGACATCAGCCGGGCGGCATCGACGGAATCCGTCTCCGGCGGGACGACCAGCAGGTTCAGCCGGCGCGGGGCGTACGAGAACACCGCGACCGTGTGCTCGTCCTGCTCGGTGGTGAACCAGCCCGCGTGGACGGTGTGCCCGGTGACCGGGATGCGCCGGGGGATGACGGGCCACTGCGCGGGGTTCACGGTGATCCGGGTGATCCGGCCCCACCGCTCGTCGATTTCGGCGGCCAGGGCGGGGAGTTCGAGAAGAAGATCACGCGAGCGGGGCCACCAGGCTCCGTCGAGTCGGCCGGGCCGCGCACCACGAGGTGCGAGGGAGAGCCGTACGGTGGGTTCCGGGGCGCGAGGCGTCGTCGCACGATCGAGCGTCGTGGCCATGATCAAGGACCTGTCTCCGGGCCCGGCCCGCGGGGCCGGGTCCGGCATTGCCGTTCGCCGGAGACGACGCCAGTATCCGGGTGCCGGCATGCGAAGTGCCTTCGGTACTGTCCAGGTTACTCTCGGTCCACTCCGAACCCGGCATGTCGCGGTGGTCGGGTTCCCGCCCGGCGCCTGCGGAAGGACGCCGGGGTACGGCGGGGCGGCCCCTCAGACGCGCCCGTAGCGGACCGCCTGGTCGGCGAACTCCCGGGCCATCTCCTCGGAAACGGTCGGACGGGTGCGGTGGATGGCGTCCAGATAGTCCTGGGTGCTGGGCTGGGTCCGCTCCCCCGTGTCGAGCGTGCGCTCGAAGGTGCTCTGGGCGACCGCCATGGCGACCTGCCGGATGTCGGCGGGAGTGAAGCCCTCGCTGGCTTCCGCGAGGACCGCCGTGTCCGCGGCGGTACCCGTTTTCGCCGTGTAGCCGGCCCACAGCGCGTCGCGGGCCGTGGCGTCGGGTGGCCCGACCGGCAGGACGTAGTCGAACCGGCCGTGGCGCAGGAACGCCGGGTCCAGCGCGGCCACCGAGTTGGTGGCGCAGACGAGGAGCCGGCCGTCGCGGTCACGGAACCGCACGATCGACTTGAGGAGTTCGTTGACCACGCCGACCGACGCGGGGGCGGCGAGGCTGCGTGTCCCGGCGACCTCTTCGACCTCGTCGATGAAGAGCAGCACGTGGTCGAGCTGCACCACCTCCTCGAAGCGGCGGCTGAGTCCGGTGGCCAGCCCGTCCTCGGAGACGAGCCGGGAGGGGAAGATCTCGATGAACGGCCAGCCGAGCCGGCCGGCCACGGCCTTGGCGAACGTGCTCTTGCCCGTGCCCGGCGGACCGAACAGCACGACCGCGCGCGGCGGTTCCACTCCGTGGGCGTCCGCCAGCTCGGGGTTCGCCAGGGGCAGCACCAGTCGCCGTTCGATGAGCCGCTTCTCGTCGGCCATGCCCGTGAGCCGCTCCCAGAGACGGGCTTCGGGCATGACCGCGCCCAGCATCGCCAGGACCGTCGCGCCCTGGGCGCTGACGGCCTCCGACTTCTCGAAGTACGTGAGCCCCCGATGGGGTTGGAATCCGGAGTTGACCAGTGCGGTGGCGCCGGTCTCCTCATCGGGCAGCAACGCCGCGACGATCCTGGCACCGGCGTCCCGCAGACGGTGCTCCAGCGCGGACAGCAGGGCCGTGCCCATGCCCAGGTTCCGCCAGGCGGGGTGCAGGGCGATGCGCAGCACCCATGCCCGGTCCCCGTCCACCCGGCCCACCGCCGCGCCCACCAGATGTCCGTCCGCGACCGCGACGACGCTCGGATTCCGTGCCTGCAACGCGGCGACCACGTCGGAGAGACGGAAGGCGGCCGCGCGATCCGTGGTGGCGCTCTCGGCGTCGAGCCGGACCATCGCTTCGAGGTCGTCCGGAGTGAAGTCCCGGACATGCCATACAGCCATACGCCGCTCTCGCATACGCCGCTCTCGAACGTCGCGCGCCCCTGGACTTCCATCATCGGCCGACTCCGGCCCGGTCGCTCGCCAGGGCGGACGACCACGGCCGGTGCGCACCGAGGCGGGCGCCGCCCGGCTCCGGACACGACCGCCCGGACACGCTCCACCCGGAACGCTCCGTCGATCGCCACGGTGATCACCCGGAGGCATGACGAACGTCAACTCCCGCACATGGCACATGCGTTCGCAGCCATGCGACCGGCTCCCCCCGCAGCCTCCAGGGCGGCCCCGCCGCGGCCGGCCCGGACAACGCGAAAGCCCCAGGTCGTTGACCTGGGGCTTTACCACTGGAGCGGGCGACGAGAATCGAACTCGCGCTCTAAGCTTGGGAATCTTTGGGCTTCCGGCCCGCGAAGTGCCCTTGACCTGCACCGATACCGGGATAGCCCGACCCATCGATGGTCGGCCCTGACCGCCGTTGCCCGTCGTCCCTCACCCGTTCTGGCACGGATCTGGCACGATTTCGCACTGGGGACGACCTCGACAGACCGATGCCGTGATACTCCTCGTCGCGCCACTCGCCACCCATGCGGCTCCTTCTTTCCGCCTCAGACGATCAGCGACTCCGCCGAATACGCCAGGCCGACATGCTTTGCTCGCCAGCCTCCGAGAGAGCGGGCCACAGATCGCCCTCTCACCCTACGTAGTCAGGATTCTCGATCATGCTGCGGTGAAGGTAACTTAGGTCCACTCCCGAACGTTCGCCCAGTTGCGCCTGTTCCTCACGATCGGCGGTGGCCGTAACGGTATCTCCGTCACGGGTGGTGATCACCACGGCCGGCCGTTCCCGCGACTCGCCGACGCTGTTGAGGGCCGCCCAGACGAGGTTCTTGAAGTCTTGCGTGGGTCCCCAGCAGACGTATCGCGTCGTGGTCCCATCGGTGGCGTAGCAGTGCATGGGCTTCTCGCCGACGGAGTCCGGAACCACCTCCCATCCGGTGCCGCATGCCGAATGCACGATCTCCTCCGGTCCCCGGAAGCGCATCACCGCGTATCGGGCGTACCGGCCGACCCCTTCTTGGGAGCGGGCGTAGTCCCTCATAGGGACATCCTTGATCCACATGCGGGCGCTCTGCTCCGGTACGTGGGACAGGAGAACACCACCCACCCGAGGGTCCTCGACCCACTGGCGGTACTGGCCGGCCTTCTCCGAATTCGTCAGAAAATCCCAGTCCAGTTCGTGGGCCTGGCGGTAAATTTCGATCAGTATGAGTTCGTGGACCTCTGCGGGGAGCTGCCCTGCCAGGCTGGCCGTGCCGTCCGAACGATTCGACACCGCGTCGGGCAGCCGATCGACGCGCGCCACCTCTTCCACGGACTCCGGGCTGACCTGTACGCCCTGCAAAGCGTCCGCGTGCTTCAGCAGTTCTTTGGGCTGCAGCATGAACAGCTGCTGCTGTGTGCGAGAGCGAAGTTCTGCCATGAGTTCGAGCCTCGGGCCGCGTAGGTCGTCTCGCCACTTTCGCCACCAGTCGTCCTTGACATCACTGGTCACGAAGAGCACGTCACATTTCCGGCGTTCCACCTCCCTCAGCAACTGCTCCCACACGAGGTAGTCGCCAGCCACGAGGTCCCCTGTCTTTTTATAGTCCATATAGCCCGGCGGCTCTTCGGCCTCGGCCCGACGCTTGGCCTCCTTCAGTGCCACGGCGTGGTCTTCCGGAGGCAGGGGAGCTCCCACGCGGCCCGCGAGTACCGATGAAAGCCTGGAAAGAAGCGGGTCCTGGTTGGTGTCTCGGGCGCGCGGGACGGTGTCGTTCTCAGCCTGAGACAGGATTACGCGCCGAACCTTCTCAAAGGCACCGGCCAGCTGATCGGCGATCTCGGCGTGCCGTTCCTCTGGCAGGGCGACGTTTTTGACCCAGGACGAAATCGCGTCAGCCGCCGCGCGCCCAGCCTTCTCGAGCGCGGTTACCGCTTCCTTCGCCTTATCCGTCGGCGTGTTCAGCGTAGACTCTCGATTGCGCCAGAATTCGTTCAGAGCCTGATGTGGAACCCAGAACCGTTCTCCCAGCACTCCCATGATGGAGAGCAGAGAGTCTCGGGTCTCCTCATTGTACCGATAGAGATTGAGCAATACGTTGGCATCGAAGGCGATGATTCCCTCGGAAAGAACCCTTCGGTAGTCCTCTCTCGAGGGCGTGCGGTAACCTTCGAAGCCGTCAAAAAGGCCGTAGCCGCCGCCCACCGAAGCATGGCTGACCCCTGCCATCACAAGCCTCCCCCACTCCGCGAGCCCGCCACGACAGGTGAAGATCGCGGAGATCATCACTTTGATCCCTCACCGCCCCGGTCGAAACCTCTGAGGGCGGCCCGCTGGCTGGCTGGCTGGCTGGCTGGCTGGACGAGCGATCGCCGCCGAACCATGCCTCAGTCCATCTGCTAACAGAACGCGCGCCGCAAGGGACACGGCGCGGCAACGATCACCCCTCCAGAGACGCTCCCGCGTAGTCGGGGTTTTGAATCATCGTTCGGTGCAGGTGCGCGATGCTGACTCCGCAGTGGTCGGCGACCTCGATCTGGCGCAGACGCTCGACTGCTGGAATGGTCTCACCGTCACGAGTGGTAACGACTATGACTGGACGCTGCTTCGCCCCGATGGCCTCGTTGATGGCTGCCCAGATGAGGTCCCGAAAGGTGCCGGTGCGCCCCCAGCACACGTAGCGGTTGACCTCGCCATTCGTGGCATAGCAATGGTTTGGCTTCTCCCCGACCGACTCTGGCGCTACGCTCCAGCCCTCGCCACAAGCGGCGTGGACGATCTCCTCGGGTCCTCGGAAGCGATTCACGGCGTACCGGACGTAGTGACCGATGCCCTCCTGGGAGCGGCCGTACTCCTTCATGGGAACGTCCTTGATCCAGACACGGGCGTCCTTCTCCGGCCCATAGGCGAGGAGGACACCGCCCACCTTGGGGTCTTCGATCCACTTCCGGTACTGGGCTGTCTTCTCTCCATTGCTCAGAAACTCCCAGTCCAGGTCATTCGCCTGCTGGTAGATCTCGAGCAGGAGGAGCTCGCGGACGGCGGCGGGCAGCTGCATAGCGGGCACGGAGTCACTCCCGGGGTGCGAGGGCGGTGGGAAACTGAAGGCGGTGTTCGTCGTAGGCCGTCTCGAGGCTTGCCGCGTCTTTGATCCATTCGTCCATGAGCGTGGCCACCCGCTGATCGCTGAAGCCGATCCTCGATGGGGCGACCGTCGGCAGGATTTCGATCCGGCCGTCGCCGGCCAGCGCTCGCTTGAGCTTGAGGGCGGCCGCGATACGGCGGAGGTCGCTGACGAAGTCGAGAACGATGACGCGGTCCTTCCCTTCCCGTAGGCGAAGGCCTCGGCCTAGTTGCTGCACGAAGATTCGGCGGGAGTGGGTCACTCGCGCGAAGCAGAGGATGTTGACATCCGGAACGTCGACGCCCTCGTTGAGGATGTCGACCGATGTGAGGATCGGCACCTCACCGGCGCGAAAGGCCAGGAGCCGGTTCTGCCGTTCCCGCTTCGCGAGGCCGGCGTGGATCGCGAGCGCGCCGGACCACAACGGGGTGCGCCGCAGCAGCTCGGCAAGGCGTTCGGCGTGTTCGATCGTTCGGCAGAAGACGATGGCGCGGGGATTTGCCGTCGTCGTCCAAACTGCGGCGAGTTCGTCACGGACCGCCTCGTCCCGCTGAGGCAGGAAGAGCTTGGCGTTGAGCTCGGCGAGGCCATACTCGTGCTCGCTGACATCGCGCACGATGTCCCAGTCGACGTTGTCGACGAACAGCCGGTAGTCGACTTGCGCCAGATAGCCGCGCCGCATGCCCTCCTCGATGCCGAGGCTGAAGCTGGTGGGTCCGAGCTGCTGGGTGATGTCGTGCTTGTCGCCGCGCCATGGAGTCGCGGTGACACCCAGGTGCCGGGCTTCGCGCAACACATCGAGGAGTTCGTCGAACTGGCCTTCCTCGCCGAGATGATGGGCTTCGTCGACCATGACGAGCCCGGGGCGGTAGCCGAAGCGCGCGGCGTTCAGCGCTGATCCGACGGTCGCGCAGGTGAGACCTGAGAGATCGTTCGGTCGACTGTCCCCCGTGAGAAGCCGGGTGGGCACCTCCTTCGGGAGATGCCGCCACAACGCCCGCTCCAGTTGTTGCACGAGGTCTTTGGCGTGCGCCACGACCAGGACCTTGTCCCTGGGATTGCGGGTCAGGTGAGAGGCGATCACCTCTCCACCGACAACGGTCTTGCCCAGGCCCGTGGCCAGGACCAGGAGCGCTCGACCGGTGGCGTCGAGGTCCGAGTCGAGGGCCTCCAATGCCTCGGCTTGATACGGCCGCGGAATCACCCGCGTGATTCGCTCGGGTACACGGTCGAAACTCGCGGCCAGGTCCGCGCCACCCCAAAGCACTATCGCGGGGCCCAGGCGAGCGAGGCTGACCACTCGTTGGCGGGCTTCAGAGCTGAACCGAGTGTTGGTGACGACGACGGCACGGTGGGCTCGATAGCTGTCGCGCGCTCGAGCGACCTCTTCCACCGCGGCGGCCCCGACTGGCCCGCTCCGTCTCCATTTGCACTGAACCACCCAGGTCTCGCCCCTGAGCCGCGCGAGGACGTCGCCCCCCTCGTCCCCCGAGCCGTCGATGTTGGACACGTCGGAGAACCCCAAATGCCACAGGAGTCTCTCGATCTGGCGTGGGAACTGCAGGGGACCAACGTCCAGTAGAGAGGCCGCGTCCAGAAATCCTGACATGTGGAGCTGCCTCTAGTTGTTGTCCATCACGAGTTCGCGGGCGATCAGACGGCAGCTGATGCGGAACCGGGCCATCTCGTCCACGTCGAGGCGCGGTCGGTGCTGCTCGAGCAGCGCCAGATCGCTCAACGGGTTGATCAGCCGCTCCACGACGAGAGCCCTCGCCTCGGGGTCGCTCAGGGAGACGTATCCGCGCTTGAAGACTCGGCCGTCGAGGAAGCTGTCCGGGGTCTCCTGAATGATACGGATCACGGCGCTGGCCGGCGCATAGCGGATGAAGTCTCCGTTGGTGAGCGCGTCGTTCCATGAGAACTCGCCGCCCGACTGAACCGCGAACTTCCTTTCGGACCTCGCGCGTTCTTCCTGCGTCAGCAACAACCAGTGGATGGCCGGATTCTCTGCTACGGGTGTCGCCATGGCTCCGCGCACCTGGTCCAGCAGACGCTCGGACTCCTCCGCCATCGCGGCTGCGGTCAGCCTCGGGCTGGAGGTCTGGGCCTTGAGCCCAGCGATGATCTCCGTCAGAGGCATCGAGAGGCTGTTCGCGCGAACCCGCATGAACTCCGCGACCTCCACCAGCGCCAGATCCCGCAGATCAGCGCCGTTCTCGCTGAAGAGCGGGTGCCCGGTGTTGATGAAGACCTCGAGACGAGGGGCCCGGACCATCGACACGACCACCGGGGCGGTGCGGCCGTCACTGCTGACCAGCGTCTGGCCTCGAACCGCCCAAGCCACGAGCTCGATGTGGCCGAGATCCTCGAGGAAGTACTTGCCTCCCAAGTCCACCAAGGCCTCGGCGTTGGCGCGGTAACGCTGAAGCCGCTGCTCCATCGTCTCCACGGGAACGGTGTCGTCCCCGGCTTCCTCGCCTCCGGCCTTCGCTTCTGCGATCTGCCCGGTACCCGCCGCCGGCGTGGTCTCGGGCTTGAGGAGATCGGGCCCGAATCCGGGCAGAATCTCGTCGTTCTCGGGGGGCGCTTCCACCGAGACAGGGTTGTCGTGCTGGTACGCGGCCCGGTACCAGACCTCGTCGGTCTGGTACTCGCGGTCGCCCAACCTCATCAGTTCGGCCCAGCGCAAGGCCTTGTCGTGGAGAGCTGTACGGCCATCGCCCGGGATCAGGTAGTTGAGCCCCGGGTCCTGGCGGCGGAAGCCCGTGTAAAGCAGGGCGAGCGCGCTCCGGTTCTCCGGCAGTCCGAGCCTCTTGGCGATCGTCGGTCGTAGGGGGCTGCTACCGCGCACTTCCCTCAGAATCTGCCGCCATTCGGCGGTCTCGAACTCGAAAGCGGTCTTCTGGTAGTTGGGCGCGACGTGATCGCAGTGGATCTCGCCGACGATCCGGCCCATCTGAGTCTTCGAGTCAATGGGGTACTCGAGCTCCTGCTCCACGAGGCTGTCCTCGTCCTGCCAGTAGAAGACTCGCTTGTCCTTGAGCAGGATCTTGCGCCCGTTGCGCAGGAAGTCCAGGCCGTAGTCACTGCGGTGAACGTACCGTTGGATGCCGATCCAGCCCCAGATCCTGCGCTCCCTGAGTTCCAAGCGGTCCTGCCCGCACTCCTCACAGCGCTCGGCATCGGCCGAACTCCAGTAGCCGCACACCATGCAGGCCTTCTTGGGGCTCAGCTCGCGTTCGATGTTCTGGACGGCGTGGATCTCGACGCCTTGACGGGTGACGGTTCGCTTCTCGTCCCAGACGCAGGGCAGCCGCGGCTTGACCTTCTTCCCGTTGAGCGTGAGCAAGAAGCTCTTGGTGTGCAGAAGGTAGCTGTAGACGTCGCCGAGCTTGTCCCTGATCACGGCCTGGGTCTGAGGACGGCACAGCGTCGTGTACTGCTCCTGCTTGAGGTCGCTGATGGTGATCGTGGTGCCGTGCTCATCGGGGTTGCTCTTGGACACCAGACGGTACGGAGCCTGGTACTGGGCGGAGTCGGCAATCTTCACCAGGTCGAGGGTGACCTCGATCCAGTCGGGATCGCCAGCCCGGCTGGTGCGCACTGTGGTCCGTCGCCCGAGGCGGGCGGTACTGATGTTGAAGCCCATGCCGAACAGGCCGAGTGAACCGTGCCGGCCGTTGCTCGTCCAACCCGCGCTGATGGCGTTGGTCACGGCTTCCAGGCTCATGCCGCGCCCGTTGTCCCGGACGGTGATCTCGGCGGTGGCGCGTTGGGAGTTGGCGGCTGGAAGGGAGATCGAGACGGAGGGCCGGTCCCTGGTCTCGCCGGCGGACTGGAACTCGTCGAAGGAGTTGTCGACGAGTTCGGCCAGGCACTGCCAGTGCGAGAACTCAATGTCGCCCAGCACACCCAGGATCCGCGGGTGGGGCATGACATTGATGTATTGGCCCTCGGTCATCCCTTGCGTCCGTCCTTGTCCTGATCCCACCCTGGGGAAGACCCCTTCAAGCCACCGCTCGGCCACCACGCGGCACTTGTGGCTGGGCGGGCCCGGTCACGGAGATCTTCCGTCATCGTGCGCCCAACAGTAGTCGGCGCCGTCGAAACTTGGGATACAAAGATCCAGATACATGGCGCCGCCCACCTCGCGCCCCTACCTTCATGACCAGTCGCGACGGCTGTCGGCGACGGGTGAAAACTGACCGCTGATCGGCGGTCCAAACGAGACCCGCTTCGCGATCTTCCCATCATCCTGATCTTCATCGAGGGTCAGG
>NZ_JBHXEM010000105.1:0-31776 GCF_042724755.1 Kitasatospora sp. NPDC127067
GTTGGTGCTGGTCATCAGGGGTGGAACTCCTACTCGGGCCCTCTCAGGCTAACCCGACAAAGCGGGATGTCTCACCCAAGGCTGGCAGAGAGGGCTTGAACAGAGTCTTGACGGTCCCGGATCAAACTCGTAGGCGCGCGCCGCGGCGTTCTAGCCGTCCTGCGAGGGGCTTCCGTGCCAACTTGTCGAAAGCTCACACGCAGCACCAGTCCCTGCGCCATAATGCGCACATGAAGTTCGATCTCTCCAAGCTGGGACCGCGCGAGTTTGAGAATCTCTCACAAGCGCTCGCCGTCGCTGAGTTCGGCTCGACTCTAACGATCTTCGGTCCGGGGCCGGACGGCGGACGAGAAGCAACATTCGAAGGTGATCTAGCGGTCGGTGAGAACGGACCGGTCTGGAGTGGCTACACAGTACTTCAGGCGAAGTACTGTGAGACACTGACCACACCCCAAAAGGACGCCACCTGGCTAATTAACCAAATTCGCGATGAGATGAATTCATGGAGAACATCAGATCGGCGCACAAGGAAACCTGATTACATTCTTTTCATTACCAATGTGAGCCTGTCCGGGGTTCCCCAGACTGGAGGTCTCGATCGGGTAGCTAAAGAGCTAAAATCGCAGTGCACTTCGCTGGGGATAAAGGGCTGGCATGTCTGGCACCTGGAGAACATTGGCCGACTACTGGAGAAGTATTCCACGATCCGCACAAGCTATGCCTCTTGGGTGTTACCCGGCGACGTTTTGTCTGAGATTTACTCTCACCTGACCGGACGAAAGAAAGAGGTGGGAAACGCGCTTCAGCGCTATCTCGCCAAGGAGATCCTTCGAGATCTCCATGTGAACCTCGACCAAGCAGGATCAGCCGACGATCTGCAGATTCCACTGGCGGATGTATTCATTGATCTCCCGATCGGCCCGCCAGGAGATCACCACTCCCGCGAAACAGAAGGGGTCCTCCAGAGCCTAGTCGCCGCGTGTGATAGGAAAGCATCAAAGTCCGCCGGTGATCCGTCCAAGACCCGACAGAGTCGCTTTGTTCTAGTAGGGGGCCCCGGTCAAGGCAAAAGCACAGTTAGCCAGTTTCTCTGCCAACTGTTCAGGGCAAAGCTAATCGCAGAAACGCCCGCCGGCCGCACGACAGAAGTGCAAAAGGCTATCACGGTAATCTCGGATCATTCAGTTCGAGAAGGTCTCACGCCGCGTGCCCATCGCTGGCCTGTGAAGATTCCTCTAACTCACTTGGCAGATGATCTGGCACACGGGCGGTCTAAGTCAATCCTCCAGTTCATTGCCTCGCGGGTGAGTGACGCATCGGACGTTAGTGTAACTCCGCAAGATCTCCGCGAATGGCTAGGATCATTTCCGTGGCTCGTACTGCTTGACGGACTCGATGAGGTTCCGATCTCCAGCAACAGGGATCAGGTCATGGCCGCCGTGGCTGAGTTCCTGATGGATGCCGAGGAGCTAGCAGCAGATGTGGTGACAGTCGCCACCACGCGACCTCAGGGATATACGGATGAGTTCTCCCCTTCCTCTTATTCCCATCTAGAGTTGAAACCTCTGAATAAAGAAAAGGCCCTGCATTACGGCCGCAAGCTTGCAGCAGCCCGCCACGGCGCTCAATCCGACCGCACCGAGCGCCTGATGAATCGACTGGGCCAGGCTGCTAATGAGGCGTCAACAGCGCGGCTCATGTCGTCCCCGCTTCAGGTTACGATCATGGCTGTCCTTCTAGACCGAATGGGAAAGGCTCCAAAGGACAGGTATACTCTTTTCAAGGATTACTATCGAGTAATCTATGAGCGCGAACTTGAAAAGGAAGGTCCTGCGACCAACCTACTTCGAGACCATCGCGCAGACATTGACACCATCCATGCAGACGTAGGATTGCTGCTTCAGGCGCGTAGCGAACGATCCGGGGATACGGAATCCAGAATTGATATGGGAGAATTTGGATCGATAATTCGTCGACGCCTGGAAAGTGAAGGCCACGGAGGCGCACAACTTGAAGCACTTGCCAATTCAATCAGCCTCGCGGCCACCGACCGCCTTGTTTTTCTCGTACCGTCGCGCGCCGGCGAGGTAGGTTTCGAGATTAGGTCACTTCAGGAATTCTGGGCTGCCGATGCCTTGATGTCGGGAACGGATGATGACCTCCGCAGTCGACTACGCACTATCTGCGCGAGCGCCCACTGGAGAAACGTATTCCTGTTCGCAGTAGGGAAGGTTTTTGCCGAAAGACGGCATCTGCGTGATTCCGTAATTGCGATGGTCTCGGAACTCAACAGTTACATCGCGCATGAAGGGGCCCCGACTCGACGCCTACTTCTTGGGTCTCGACTCTCTATCTATATTCTGACAGACGGAATGGTGAAGTCACCTAAGCACGAGTCTGTCCTCGTCGATCTGGCCCTGAGTCTCATGGCATACCCGGCGGCCAAGGAGCTCGAAGAGCTGGCGCCATCCCTGAGCCAAAATGGGATAAACGTAGCTCGCGAGTTTGTCAATAGATGGCTTCAAGAGGGGCGCAAAGAAACTGAAGCCCTTCTTGCTTTCCTGGCTACTCTTGCAGGATTGGGCGATCCCTGGGCAATGCAATGCCTGGTTGGGCTATATAACTCAGGAACCGCCGAGATCCGAAGGAAGTTTCTCGCGCTCGGATTCGAGATGGGCTCTGCCGAAATGCTCAGAATTTCCGCCGAGCATCTTCTTGAAATCCCAATTTCCGACATTCGATTGCTCATGTCTGGGCGATGGAGGCGGGAGCTGCGGCACAGCTTCTCACTCCCTGGGGTACCGGATTGGTTCCGCCGAATCGCGACGTTTGTTGAGTCACATCGCATGATGGATGAGCAGTCGCTCCCCTCAGTCGACATTGGGTTTTTGCAGCTTGGTCTGCATGTCTTTCGGATCGGCAACAATGACCTTTGGGACTCCATGGACGTGTCGGACATTCCAGTAGACCACTGGATCTCCAGAGTCCACCAATTTGCTTCACAGCCATCGACTGAATCGTTGGCAGCCGCGGTGACAGCTGTCGATGAAGCTGGAGTCGACTTGCGGTTTGACGGCGCGATTTTCCCTTGGCCAGTCGCGGCTGCGCTTCAGAGTCTCGCCGCAGGCACGATCACGCGCGAGGATCTCTCGAATCCGTCGATAGTTGGAAACCTTAAGGCATGGCGCGATATTGAGGATTCCTGGACGGATCGCCTCAGCATCGAAAATGTTACTGGAGAATTTACGGAAAGCATCAGCCGGCACCTTCCGTTCCTGCCGTATGCAGCCACTTCCGGGCGTTTGATCGGGAGCTGGGCCGCCAAGAATACCTCACAGTGGATTTCTACCCCATGTAACATCCTCTCAGAATGCCAAAATAACATCAGTCGCGCTGGACTTGCTCAGCTTATCTTGACAGTCGCAATTCACGGGCCCGTGCGTGACAAGGCAACCCGATCTGAGGCTTCGCACCTCCAAAGGCTAACTGAGTACGCCCTAGCGTGTGAAGGTACCGCCGATTTAGGGTGGCTTAGTAGGCTCAAGTCATTTGACAATGAGGTGGTTCTCTGGCTTGATCAAATTGGCAGGGAGGCAGTTGGACGAATCTGGCTGTTTCATGTGCCGCCTGCGGCGTTTCGAGCCTGGGTTGCGGACTTCTCGCTCACGGGGCTAGGTGCGCTCCTGTGCTCCGCAGATCTCGCCACCTTGAACAGAACTGCGCAGGCCAAGATTCGACGCGAATGGAAGGCTGTTAGGTCAGGCAATGGGGCCGATGTGCGGCGGCGTGCTCTGGCGGGTCTAGCGGTCTCGTCCTTTGCGCGCTGTGCTGACATGGACGACTGGAGTGACCGTTTGTCTGCCCTTACTGAAGGGGTGAGAGACGGAGTCTTTAACGCCGATTCAGTAGTTTCGCAGATCCATCTATCCCATGATCCGCTGCAGCAAAAGCTGCTTTTGACTTTCCTCGATTCCCTGGATGACTTTGGCGCCACGAGCTATAACACTTGGGAGGCGGCATATGAACGGCTAGTCAGTGATCAGTTCAGCGTTCTAACAAATATTGACTTCACCAGCGCAAGAATCTGAGAGATCTTGAAATCCATCTCAGAGCTACCTGCAATTTTCAGGATGCTGGCTCTGAGATGGGGACCCCTCTCGGAGCCAGCGGCGGGATTCGGGTTCGCAAGTTACGCATTATGCGCCGTCCCGGATTTCATCCGTTGTCCGCATTCGTCTGTGCGGGTCAACGGAGTGCGCGAGACGGTGGAATCGCCACGGGCAAGGGGGGCTAGACCAGAACTAAACCACGGCCTCCCAGGTGTTGTTGCGACTTCGGTAGGGTCGCTGTCATGGGCAGGCTCGTCCTCATGGACCTCGACGACACGTTGATCAATCGGAGCGATGCGGTGACCGCATGGGCCGCGGACTTCAGCATCGACCGGAACCTCTCGACGGAGCACGCGCAGACGCTGACCGAGGCGCTTCGGGAACGTGCACTGCCAAAGACCTTCGAGGCGCTGCGTACGGTGCTCGGTCTGGCGGATTCCGCCGCAGAACTGTGGGACGCCTACGTAGTCGGGCTGGCCGCGAAGGTCAGGTGCGATCCGGCGGTCCTCGCCCGCCTCGACCTGCTCCGGGCTGCCGGGTGGTCGGTGGGCGTGCTGACGAACGGCGCGACGGACATCCAGCGGGCCAAGCTCACTACCGCGGGCATCCTCGATCACGTCGACGCGGTGTGCATCTCCGAGGAGGCCGGGGCCCGCAAACCGGAGCCCGAGGTCTTTCGGACGGCCGCCGCACGCTGTGGGTTCGTGCTTCCAGCCGATGCCTGGATGGTCGGGGACAACCCGATGACGGATATCGCAGGGGCCAGCGCCGCCGGCCTGCGAACGGTCTGGGTCTCGGCAGGCAGCACCTGGGCTACGCCCGGACTCGTCCCTGATCACATCTCGCCCACCGTCATGGAAGCGGTGGACTTCCTCCTCGGACGACCGGAGAGCACGCGATGACCATCAAGCCGATCGTCGGCATCCTCCACCCTGGCAGCATGGGTGCGGCGGTCGCAGCATGCGCTCGACCAAACGCAGCCAGGGTTCTCTGGTGCCCGGCGGGCCGAAGTGCGGACACCACGGCTAGGGCGGAGCATGCCGGTCTGGAGTCCGTAGGCAGCCTGGACGCTCTGGTGGAGCAGGCTCACGTCATCATCAGCCTCTGTCCGCCGGCGGCGGCCGAGGAACTGGCCCACACGGTCGCTGAGCACAGGTTCGCCGGGGTCTACGTGGAGGCCAACGCCATCAATCCGGAGCGGATGTCTCGCATTGCCGAGGTGCTGGGCAGGTCTGCCCGTGCCGTGGTTGATGGCGCGGTCATCGGCTCACCGCCGATCAACGGGAAGAGGACCCGGCTGTACCTGTCCGGTTCACCCGAGGCCGTCTCACTGGTGGAAGGGCTGTTCGCGGGCAGCATGGTGGCAACCCCCGTGCTGGGGAAAGAGATTGGCCAGGCATCGGCTCTGAAGCTGGCGTACAGCTCGTATCAGAAGGCCTCTCGTGTGCTCGCGGCAGTTGCCTTCGGCGCGGCGCGCGCGCACGGCGTGGACGATGCGCTACTCGACGTCGCCAGCAAGCGGCAGGGCAGCTATCTGGTGGAGACCGGGTACATCGCCAAGACTGCCGCGCGAGCGTGGCGCTGGGGCCCCGAGATGGACGAGGCCGCAGACATGCTGTCCGCTGTCGGATTGCCCGACGAGGTGCTGCGGGCCGTGTCGCAGACCCTCGCTCGGTGGGAGGACAGCAAGGACCTCGCCGAGCTGACGCCCGACGAGGCCCTTGACCGTCTGTCCCGACCGCACTGAGGGCAGGCCGCTACCGGTTTCCGCCAGCACGGTCGCGCGACAAGAGGTCGTTGATCAACCGCGCTGCCTCGGCCGGTTCGACGGTGCCCGTGTCCACCGTGAGGTCCCATGCCTGCCCAGGGTGAGCGTCGACATCGGCCTGCGTGGCGTCCCATGCGGAGAGCCGATCTGCGGTGTCGGCATCGCCCCGTCCGGCTGATCGGGCCGCCGTCGTCTCACGCGAGCACCAGAGCAACACAACGGCCCAGTCGGCCGGGTAGCCCTTGGTGAGCGCGTTGATGCCCTCGACCTGACCCAGGTGGACGACCGGGATGCCCGTCATGAACGCCTCGTCCATCGCCGGACGGTCGATCACGTACGTGTTGCCGTACCGGCGGTTCAGGTAGATGACATCGCCGACGGCCTCCAGCTCGGCCAGTTCCTCAGCAGTGCCCATCCGGTAGCCGGCGGACTTCCCGGAGCCGACCTTGAGCCGAGAGAAGAGCCGGTAGTCCGGGCTGATGTCCCGAAGAGCCCGGGTGACAGTGTCCTTTCCGGCGGCTGGCGGGCCGTACAGGATGAGGCCGTGGGATGTCACAGCCCGCCTCCGCTCAGCACGTCGCGGGCCTGGTCCGCAGCGGCGATCGCCGCACCGAGGCGGTTGTCCACCACGAAGTGCGGACCTTGGGGTCGGAGCTTGAGGTCAATCGTGGCCAGGTACTCCTCCCACGACTCCATCTTCCAGATGTCCCGGGCCGCGCCTCGGAACTCGATGTACTCCCTCATCGAGTCGGGGTCGCACTCTACCCAGAGAGCGGCCACGGTGGCTCGCTTCGCCTTGCAGCGGTTATAGAAGCGCTGCATCCAGTCGGCCTGTGAGAACTCCGCCAGGAATGGCGCGTCGAGGATCACGGACGTGCCGCAGTCGACGTTGTCCCACGCGGCCTCCATGAGGCAGCGATATTCGAGCGGCCGGACCTTCTCGCGGTAGAGCTCAGAACTCCGGTCGTTCACCTTTCCGCCGAGCGCCATCAAAAGCTGATCGACCAGCGGGCGTGTCAAGGAATCCTTGTCGAGCACCGGCCACCCAGTGAGACGGCCAATGAATTTGGCGAACTCACTTTTCCCGGAACCGGCATATCCGCCGACGAGGAGAACCATCGGGCCTGAATTATCGCCGCCATTCCGACGATTCCACTCGTTGATGACTCGACTGCGAAACGCGTCGGCATCGACGCTGTCCGCGCCCTCGCGGATGCTGCCTAGAGCCTCGCGGATCGCCTGGTCCAGGTTGGGGACACTTTCTGCCGCTGGACGCTGGTTGGGCACCGTAGTGACCTCTCCGGGGAGCGGTCGGCGAAAGCCCAGTTCCGCCTCGTTCATTCGATAGAGAAGGCAGTAAGCCCGGCGGTAGTCGGGGCGCGGGAACGAGGAACCCGCCTCATGTGCCCAGACCGTCTGAAAGTTGGCGGCAAGGTTGAACTTGTGCCGATCGCCGATTTCCCGCAGCTTCTCGCCGACTTCCTCAAGGGTCAGGTCGTGAGATTCCCTGACCTGCTTGAGGATTGCCGGATTCCATCCTGGGCGTTGCCGAGCCATATTCCCCTCCTAGGAAACTGCTCGCCGCTGCGGCTGCCGCCGAGGCGGCCCGCGCCGCCCGCGAAGCGGCCCGGCCGCTGGTCGCCGGAGCGCCGGGAGGTGCCCAGTGAGCCGCGCCGGGAAGGGGTGGCTGGTCACCGGCCTGCTGGCCGTGGCCGCCATGGCGTTCCGCGTCTCCTGGAACGCGCTGAAGGACATCGCGTCGGCGATCGGGGCCGACTCGACCGCGGCCACGGTCTACCCGCTGGTCGTGGACGGGCTGATGGCGTTGGCGCTGGTCGTCGCGCTTGTGCTGACCGACGCGGACCGCCGGTTCGCCCTGCGGGTCCTGGCCGGGTATACCGCCGCGTCGCTGGTGCTGAACTACGTTCACGGCTTGGTTCCGACTCTGCACGGCGGCGGTCGGACCCGACTGGCCGAGTGGGCGCCCGCGCACTGGGCCCTGGTCCTGCTCGCGAGCAGCCTTCCGGTCGGGTCGATCTACTTCGGGTCGGATCTGGTGGCCAAGGTTCTGCACGCCAAGCCCAAGGCCGACAAAACATCCCATACCATGACGAATCAGTCGGGGTCTGACCTGCCCGAACCCGGGACGGCCGAACCGGACTGGCCGCTGTACGGGTCGCCCGACCAGACGCCCCAACCGGCCCAGACCACCCCGGAAGCCGAGCCAACCAAAGCACCGTCCGAGCAGACGCCCGAACCGGCCGCCGAGCCGGTTCGCAAGCCGACCGCTCCGGCACCAGCCCGGCCGCGTCGGGCTACCGGCACCGTCCCGAAGTCTGCCCGCACCACCCGACCGAAGCGCACCAACGCCGAGCTGCTGGCGGAGGCCCGGTCCGTCACGGCCGACTGGTCGGACACCGAGCTGACCGCCGACCGGATCCGCGCCGCAGTCCGCACCTCCGCCGAAAACGCGCGCGGCCTGCGCGACACCCTCCGCGCCGAGCGTGCCACCCCAGCCGCCGCCGAGCCGGAGCGGCCCGCACTGCACGCCGTGCCAAACCCCGCCCCGGCCGAAGACAACGCGGCCGACACGACCACCGAGCCCACCAACTCCCCCGAGGAGCAGGCATCGTGAACCTCGACCGCGCCGCCCGATTCACCGCCTCCTATGCCCTGCTCCGCGCCGCCGCCGACGTCGCGGACCACTGGGTGCAGAGCGACCACCAGGCCGTCACCAAGGGCCAGCACGACCACAACGACGGGCAGTCCAGCGCGGCCGGGCGCCGCGCCTGCGCCGCCCACGTCGCCAGCTACACCGCCACGCAGGCCGCCGCCCTGCTGGCCGGCACCCGCCTGCTCGGCGTCCGCCTGCGGCTCGTCCCGACCATCGCCGCGCTCGCCCTCTCCGCGACCACGCACTACATCGCCGACCGGCGCGAACCGCTGCGCAAGCTCGCCGACGCCACCGGCAAGGGCAACTTCGTCCGCCTGGCCGACCACGGCATGAACGGCGCCTACGCCCTCGACCAGGCGTGGCACCACGCCTTCGAGACCGCCGCCGCCCTCATCGCCTCCGCCTGACCGCCCGCTCGGCGACCAGCACAACACCCCGGGACGGCCGTGCTTGCTTGCCGGCGCGTCCGGCCGTCCCGGGGCCCCTTTCCGCACCACATGAGCAGTGAGGAAGGAAGCCCAGTGAATCACCACACCCCCGGCGCCGGTGACGACGCCGAGAACGAGCTGTTCGCCCGTCTGGCCGCGGAGATGGCCGCGGATGGCGTGGTCGACCTCGCCAAGGCCCGCGCCGACCGCCGCCCCACCACCGCCACCCTGGACGACGACACCGACGGGGACGACGACGGCCCGTCCGTCTACGTCGACCAGCCCGCCCCCGCGCCCCTGCCGACGCCGGAGGGCACCCGCCGCCCGATCCTCCCCGCGTGGCTGCTCTCCACGGCCGAACTTCGCACCCAACTCGCTTACACCGCAGGGCAGATGGGTCACACGGTCGCCTATCACGCGATCCGCACCCCGCTCTACGCGGGCCGCCTGGCGATGCGGGCCCCGCGTGGCGCGGCCCGGACGATGACGTTCCTGGGTCGGTGGGCCTCTGACGCCGAAGGGCAGCCCCTGCGGGCGGCGGCGGCCCGCCGGGAGGACGCCGAGCTGTACCTGAAGTTGACCCGCCAGCGCGACAACCGGGTCCGGCTCCGGAGCCTGATCTCGCTGCTGGGTTCGGTGTTCGGTCTCGCGGCGGTGGTGGCGTTGTGGGTGCTGACCAGCACCGCCACCCTGCTGGCCCTGGCCTCCGCGGTGGTGCTGGCGCTGGGGGTGGCGGGGGCGCCGGCGGACGAGCCGCTGATCACCCGCGCGGTGGTGAAGGCGAAGGCGCCGAAGCTGACGTCGGACATGGTGGTGCGGGCGTTGGAGTCGCTGGGCATCGGCGGGATCACCTCCGCCAAGTCCAAGGGCTCCGGCATCACGTTCCCGGCGCCGATCATGCGCGACGGGCCGGGGTGGCGGGCGGAGGTCGAGCTGCCGCACGGTGTCGAGGTGGCGGACGTGATGGCCCGCCGGGGTCAGCTCGCCTCGGGGCTTCGCCGCCCGCTGGGCACCGTGTGGCCGGAGCAGGCTCCGGGTGAGCACCCGGGCCGCATGGTGCTGTGGGTCGGGGACCAGGACATGGCCAAGGCCAAGCAGCCCGCCTGGCCGCTCGCCTCCAAGGGCACGGTGGACCTGTTCGACCCGGTCCCCTTCGCCACCGACCAGCGCGGCAACTGGGTCAACGTCACCCTGATGTTCGTCTCCGGCGTGATCGGCGCTGTCCCGCGCATGGGCAAGACCTTCCTGCTCCGCCTGCTCCTGCTCATCGCCGCCCTCGACCCGCGCGCGGAGCTGCACACCTACGACCTGAAGGGCACCGGCGACCTCGACCCGGTCGGCGAAAAGGTCTCCTACCGCCACCGGGCCGGGGACGACGAAGAGGACATCGAGTACGCCCTGGCCGACCTGCGGGAGCTGCGCGAGGAGATGCGCCGGCGCACCAAGGTGATCCGCAACCTGCCCCGGGACGTGTGCCCGGAGTCGAAGGTCACCACCAAGCTCGCCGACAACCGGTCCCTGCGGCTGCACCCGATCGTTCTGGCGGCCGACGAGTGCCAGGTGTGGTTCGAGCACCCCAAGTACGGGCCGGAGATCGAGGAGATCTGCACCGACGTCAACAAGCGCGGCCCGGCGGTCGGCATCCTCTCCCTGCTGGCCACCCAGCGCCCCGACGCCAAGTCTCTGCCCACCGGCATCAGTTCCAACGCCGTCCTCAGGTTGTGCCTGAAGGTCATGGGGCAGCTGGAGAACGACATGGTGCTCGGCACCTCCGCCTACAAGCGTGGGATCCGGGCCACGACGTTCACCCGCGCGGACCGGGGCATCGCCTACTACATCGGCGGTGAGGGCGCCGACGCGCAGATCATCCGCTCCGTGTTCGTGGACGCCCCCGCCGCCGAAGCCATCGCCCAGCGCGGACGCGAGGCCCGCGAGCAGGCCGGACTGCTGAGGGGCCACGCCGCCGGCCACGCGGATGCCGCCCCGGCGTCGGCGCCGGCCTACGACCTGCTCGCCGACATCCTCGCCGTCATGGGCCCCGACGAGCCGAAGCTCTGGTCGGAGACGATCGCCACCCGCCTCGCCGAGCTCCGCCCCGACGCGTACGGGCCGTGGGCAGGGCTGGAGGGCCGGGCGAAGGCCGACCAGATCGCCACCGCGCTTCGCCCCTACGGCATCGCCACCGGCCAGGTGTGGGGCACCACCGACGCCGGCAAGGGCGCCAACCGGCGCGGCGTCGAACGCGACCACATCACCCGGACCGTCACCGAGCGCAACAAGAAGCGCGACGCCGGATAGCCCCCGGCAGCCCCGAAACGGTCGCTAGGTCTAGCGAGCACCCTCGCTAGACCTAGCGACCCCGCTAGCGAGCCAAACATGCCCTGATCAGGGAACTAGCGCCTAGCAAACCGTCCGCTAGAGCCCCGGAAACCGCCCTGGAGGCCCCCATGACCCCCCTGATACTCGCCGCGCTCGCCGCCGCCGCACTGGCCGCGCTCTGTTACGCAGCGTTGTGCGCGGCCAGCCCGTTCGGCAACTGCCGGCGCTGCGGCGGACTCGGCTTCCAGCTCGCCCACGACCGGCGCGGCAACCCCAAGCGCGGCAAGCACTGCCGCCGCTGCCGGGGCGTCGGCAAGCGCATCCGCATCGGCCGCCACCTCTACAACGTCGCGCACCGCACCTGGCGCGCCGGCACCAACTAAGCCCCACCCGCGCACCCCCCGCCCACCTCACTTCTCAGCCCGGGAGAACCCGCATGAACGTGACCCTCTCCGTCGCCGCCGTCACCGGCCTGATCACCATCACCCTCATGTGGACCAAGCGCGTCGGCGCCGGCACCGCCCTCATCGTCTGGCTGTCCGGCCTCACCGCCGCCTCCACCGGCCTCGCCGGGCCCGTCAACAACCTCCTCGCCGCCGTCGTCTCCGCCATCGGCAGCCACTGACCGGCGCCCGCGATGACCGCCCTCGCCGCGATCCGGCCGCTCGCTGCCGTCCACCTGCGCGAAGCCCTCACCGCCGCCGCCAACCACGAACCGGCCGCCGCCCTCGCCGCCCTCATGCACATCGACCCCGAGTCCTGGACCGCCATCGAGCAGCGCGCCCACCTGCTCGGCACCGACCTGGTCGACCTCCTCGCCCACGCCGCCCACACCGGAGGAACCACGTGAGCACCACCACCGACGCCATCACCGCCGCCATCCTGTTCGGCCCCGGAGCCATCGTCGGCGCCGCCGCCCTCATCACCCAGCACCGGGGCCGCACCGACTCCGCCGCCGTCCACCGGGTGCTGGCCGAATCCGCCGCCGAACGCGCCAACCGCACCACCGGCCCGGACACCGCCCCGCCCGACGGCGGCGAAGGCGCCCCCGCCCCCGCCGCCGAGCAGCCCGCCCGGCTCGCCACCGTCCACCAGTTCCCGAGCAGCCGCGTCCGCCGCGCCGCCTGAGGGGGAGGCCCACATGCACAGTGACTACGACCACTCCCGAACGCTGCTGGCCGTCGACCTGTTCGCCGGGGTCGGTGGACTCGACCTTCCCTCACGGGAGTTGGGGCTGGCGGTGATCGGGGTCGAGCGGAGCCCGGACGCGTGCGCCACGCGCCGCGCGGCCGGTCTCCAGACGATCGAGGGCGACGTGCGCGACTACGGGCCCGCCGATTTCCCCACCGCCACGCTCCTGCTCGGCGGCCCGCCCTGCCAACCGTTCAGCGCCGCCGGGACCGGCGCCGGACGCCGAGCGCTCGGTGACATCGTCGCCCTCGCGCACCGGCTGGCCGAGCGGCAGGCCGTAGCCCGGCACGGCCACAACGGCGTGGACGACCTGATCCGGCTCGTCCTGGAACCCCTGCGCTGGGCGCTGGACGCCCTCGACGCCGGGCGGCCGTACGAGGCCATCCTGTTGGAGCAGGTACCGGCCGTCCTGCCCGTCTGGCAGACCTACGCCGCGATCCTGCGGGCCGAGGGCTACAGCGCCGTCGCCGGGGTCGTGCGGGCGGAGCAGTACGGCGTGCCGCAGACCCGCAAGCGGGCCGTCCTCATCGCCCGCCGCACCGGCACCGCCGCCCTACCGGCACCCACCCACCGGCCCTACACCAAGGGCACGCCCCGCACGGCCGGTGACCCGACCCTGTTGCCGTGGACGGCGATGGGAGACGCCCTGCCCGAGCGAGGCCCGTTCACCGTCGTCTCCAACTACGGCACCGGCGGCGACCCGAAGGCCCGCGGACGGCGCACCAGCGGCGAGCCGTCAGCCACTGTCACCGGCAAGGTCAGCCGGGTGCGCGTGCTCTCCGCCGACGACACCGAGAGCCGTTTCACCTGGGCCGAGGCCGGTGCCCTGCAGTCCTTCCCCGCCGACCACCCGTGGTCCGGCCGCGACATCGGCCAGCAGATCGGCAACGCCGTCCCACCCCTGCTCGCCCGCCACCTCATCACTGCCGCCCTCAAAGGCTCCTGACGAAAGGCCGCGCCCGTGTGCGACCACGACTACGACGAGTACGACCCCGAGGAATCCGAGGACTGGCAGCCGGGCGAGTGCGACCACTGCACCGGCGGCGAGCCCATCGAAAGCCCGCTCGGGCTCCTGTACTGCGCCTGCTGGATCGGGCAGGGCGCCGACCCCGAGAACTGCGTCTGCGGCCCCGACGAGGACTGACAGCAGGAAACCCCAGGGCGGCCGATGGCCTGCAAGCAAACCGGCCGCCCCGGGTCCCTGAACCGGCACAACCGAATCAGGAGACACCAGCATGGACCCCAACCGTCTCGCCCCGCAGCACCTTCACGCCATTGCCGCCGCCGCGCTGCCGCTCGCCGCATGGGGCGTCCACGCCGCCCTCATGCGCCGGCGCCTCGACCGCGCCCGCCGCGACCCGCTCACCGGCCTGCTTACCCGCGACGGCTTCACCATCGCAGCCACCCGCCTGCTCCACCAGCCCGACACCGGTGTCGTCGTCATCGACCTCGACGGGTTCAAGCAGATCAACGACACCCACGGCCACGCCGCCGGAGACGCCGTCCTCTCCCACGCCGCCCGCGCCCTCACCGAATGGGCCGGGGACCACGGCGTCGCCGCGCGACTCGGCGGCGACGAGTTCGCCGTCGTCCGCCCTTTCGAACCCGCTTGGGTCCCGGTGCGGATGGGCCACCTCGCCGGTGCGTTCGCCCGCCCGGCGCAGTGGCAGGGCCACTCCCTGCACTACGGGGCGTCCGCTGGCCTCGCCCGCGCCGCCGACCTGCCCGGCCGCACCCTCGAAACGGTCCTCGCCGCCGCCGACGCCGCGATGTACCAGGCCAAGCGCAACGGCGGCGGCTGGCACCAGCACACCCCCAGCACCGACCTCGCCACCGCGGACCGCCGCTGGCGCCGCACCCGCACCGCCGCCTGAACCCTGGCCGATGGCCGCCCTCGACTGGCGCGACGCCCGCCACTACGACCGCACCGGTGACCGCCCATGCCGCTGGTGCGGTCGCCCCACCCCGCTCAGGGACGACCAGCGCAGGCCCTCTCACAAGGTCTGCGCCGAGAACGCGATGAACGACGACGGCGGCCCTCTCCCGACAAGAAGCGGGGCCGCCGTCAATCCAGATCCGTCGTAGAGAACTGGAGGCATCCAGCATGACCCAACCGACCAGGATCCGGGCAGAGCGCCTGCCCACCGCGCTCGCCTTGGCAGCCGACGGCGTGCCCGTGCTGCCGCTGCGGGCCGGGAAAGTGCCGTTCGGCAACTGCCCGGGCTGCGTCGACAACGCTTGCGGCGGCCGGCCGAACATGAAGACTCCCGGGCCCTGCCACTGCCCGAAGCCGTGCCACGGCTGGGCCGCCGCCACCACCAACTCCGACGTCCTCAACTCGCCCGCGTGGGCGCGGGTGTGGCGCGAGGCGGCGGCGGTGGCCTACCACCCCGGCGGCGCCGGGGTGACCGTCGTGGACCTGGACAACGCGGAAGCCATCGTGTGGGCCCGCGAGGCGCTGCCCGCCACCCGGACCGTGCGCACCACCCGGGGCGAACACTGGATCTACCAGGGCACCATGGCCTCCGCCAACGCGGTGCGGCCCGGCGTCGACATCAAGTCGCTGATGTCCTACGCCCGGTGGCTCGGCCCCGGGACCGGCCCTCTCACCGCGCTGCCTGACGTCGTCCGCGCCCTGACCGTGAAGGAGCCCGCCGTCGTTCGGCCGGCGTTCGTCGCGGTGCCCGCGCCGGCCGCGGGCGGGACGTGCCCCCACCGCAGGCCGGCCTTCCTGGAACGCGGCATCGCCATGGCCGAGCAGCGCATCACGGAGGCGTCCAGCGCGGTTCACGCCACCGTGTTCGCGACGTTCCTCGCGGTGCTCTCGACGCACGGGCGGTGCGGCTGCCTGACCGAGGCGCACACCGCGCGGCTCTTCACCGCCGCGCAGGCCAAGGGCGAATCGCCCCGGCACTGCGCCGACGCATGGGCCAACGCCCTCACCCAGTTGGGGATGTAGCCGTGGCCGAGGACGAGAAGACCCCCGCACGCGAGGTCATCGCCGACTACGCCAGCCGGTACTTCCGGTACTTCCGCACCGCCGACGGCACCGTCTACGCCCAGCGCACCGGCCACCCGGTGGCCCGGCCGATCCGCTCCCAGGGCACGACCGGCAGCCACCGCCAGGAACTCATGGTCGGCCTGTACCGGGACGGCGTCGGCGTGTTCAACGGGACCGCGATCAAGGAGGCGCTGGACCTGATCGAGGCGCTGGCGCTGACCGAAGACGTGCAGCCCGTCCACATCCGCGTCGCCCCGGGGTTCGACGGGGCGACGTGGCTCGACCTGGGGCGTGCCGACGGGCGGTCCGTGCGCATCCGCCCCACCGGCTGGGACATCACCGTTCCGGACCCGCGTGAGGTCTGCTGGCGGCGCACCCAGCTCACCGGGGAACTGCCGCTGCCGGTCAAGGACACCGACGGCAAGGGCATCGACGCGCTGTTGCGGCTGTGCAACTTCACCGACGCCCAGACCGAGTCCTTGGCCATCGCCTGGTTGATCGGTTGCCTGGGGCCCGGGGTTCCCGTCCCCGCGCCGTTCCTCACCGGCCCGCAGGGGGCGGGCAAGTCGACGGCCGGCCGGATGCTGGTGCGGGTCATCGAGGGGATGAGCGGTGACCTGCGCCGGGCGCCAAAGGACGAGGAGAACCTGGTCGCCGCCGTCGCGGCCGGATGGGTCACCGCCCTGGACAACCTCTCCCACATGACCCCGGACCTGTCCGACGCCATGTGCTGCATCGTGACCGGTATCGAGTCCGTCAAGCGCGCCCTGTTCACCGACGGGGACGTCCACCGCTCCTCCTACCGCCGACCCCTGCTCCTGACCGGCATCGACGTCGGCGTTATCCGCCCCGACCTCGCCGAGCGCCTGCTGCCGCTGCGGCTGGAGCGGCCGAAGGTGAGGCGCACCGAGGCGGAGCTGTGGGCGGAGTACGCCGAGGTGCTGCCCGTCATCCTCGGGTCGCTGCTCGACCTCACGGTCACGGTCCGCGCGGCCACGGCGGAGACCCCGACCGATCTGAGGATGGCGGACTTCGCCCATCTGTGCGCGCAGCTCGACGCCGCGACCGGGTTCGGGGTGCTCCCGGTCTACCGGGCAAGCCTGAACGACCTAAACGACGACGTCATCGAGGGCGACCTGCTCGCGCAGACCGTCCTCAAGCATGCCGAGACCATCGAGCCCGGCGGCGCGCAGCGCATGACGTCCACCGAGTGGCTGGCGTGCCTGGGCCGCCTCTACAGCGGCGACGAGCTGCGTTCCCTGCCCAAGGGGTGGCCGACCACCGGCAAGGTGCTCTCCGACCGTCTCAAGCGCCTTCAGCCCACGTTGGCGTCCCGGGGTGTCCTCATCGACACCGGCCGCACGAAGGAGGGCCGCTACCTCGAAATGACCCGCCCGGCCGTCCCGCCCCCGCACGAACAGCCCCCGCTGGTCTGACCGGGCCTCACCGCACAACGGCAAGAAGAGCACCGGCGGACGGGTGCTCCTCTTGCTGTTCGGCGCAGCCGCCCAAAGGTCGCGCCGCGAAGCGGCTCCTTCTTCACGCCCTGAGGACACAGAACCACAAGCATCACTCCCTTCTTTTTCCTAAGTAGGGAAGTTCTGCGTCACCTGCGTCACCCGGCCCGGAAAACGGCTCCTGACCTGCGCCGGAGCCGGTGACGCAGACGGCGACCGCTGCGTCATCCTTCGTCACCTGCGTCACCAGATGACGCAGCCCATGACGCAGCGATGACGCAGCCACGACCATCGCGTCACCCAAACCCGCAGGTCAGAGGCCCAAATGACGCTGATGACGCGGTGACGCAGAAATCCCCACCTCGGACAACCACGCGCCGCGCCAAACCCCCACCACCGCCCAGGGAGCACGCATGACCACCACCACCCCTGTGGCCCTGACCGTCCCGGAGGTCATGGCCGCACTCCGGATGAGCCGCAGCAAGGTCTACGACCTCATCCGCGCCAAGACGCTCGTCAGCTTCACCGAAGGCCGCTGTCGGCGGATCGCCGTCGACAGCCTCGCCGAATACCTCCGCACCAAGACCGAGGAGAACCGCCCCTGATGGCCCGAAAGAACCCGAACGGCGCCGGCAGCATCTGGCAGCGCAAGGACGGACGTTACGAGGGGCGCGTGTACGTCCCGCAGCCCGACGGCACCCGCAAGCGCAAGACCGTCTACGGCGACACCTGGGAGGAGTGCGACGCCAAGCGCCAGGAGTTGGTGAAGCGCGCCCGGGACGGCGTCCCCACCCCGACCCGCTCGCAGAAGCTCTCCGAATGGCTCCCCTACTGGCTGGAGGAGTTCATCCGGCCGCAGCGCAAGAAGACGACGTACGCCAAGTACGAGACCCACGTCAGGCGTTACCTGATCCCGAACATCGGGACCAAGCGCCTGGAGTCGCTGAGCGTCCCCGACGTGCGCCGCCTCGTCAACGTTGTGACACGGGACGCATCCGCCGCGACGGCGAAGGAGTCGCACCGCGTGCTTCGTACGGCCCTGACGGCGGCCTGCCGCGAAGAACTGATCACCCGGAACGTGGCCACCCTGGTCCCGGCCCCGCGCGTGGAGGTGCGCGAGATGAAGACGTGGACGCTGGACGAGACGGTCACGTTCCTGGAGGCGGCCCGCCCCGACCCGCTGTACACCGCGTTCGTCCTGGCCATCACGCTGGGCCTGCGGCGTGGCGAGGTCCTGGGCCTGCGTTGGAGTGACATCGACCTGGACGGCCGCAAGCTCACCGTTCGGACCCAGCTCCAGCGCGTACAGAAGGAGCTCTACGCCGACAGCACGAAGAACCGCCGGACGCGGGCGATCCCGCTGCCGGCCATGTGCATCGCGCCGCTGCGGTGGCGGCGGTTCCAGCAGGCGAAGCAGCGGGAGGACGCCGGCCGGGAGTGGGAGGACACCGGGTACGTGTTCAGCACCCGGACCGGTCGGCCGATCGAGCCGCGGAACCTCAGCCGGTCCTTCGAGCGGATCGGGGCCGACGCCGGTCTGCCGCGCATCCGACTGCACGACACGCGGCACGGCTGCGCGACGATCCTCTTCGCCGCCGGGGTCGCGCCGCGGGTGGTGATGGAGATCCTGGGGCACTCCCAGATCGCCGTGACGATGAACGTCTACACGCACGTGTCGGAGGAGACCCGGCGCGAGGCTCTCGGGCACATGGACCGCTTGCTCAAGAGGCGCCGCAAGACCGACTGACATCAGCGGTTGCCGTCAAGCAGTGCAGTCAAAAGGCCCGCAGCATGATTGCTGCGGGCCTTTTGTGCTGGTGGGCGCGGACGGTTTCGAACCGCCGACATCTGCTTTGTAAGAGCAGCGCTCTACCACTGAGCTACGCGCCCCCTGCCGTATGCCCGGTGGGCGTACGACGAGTGCCTAGGGTACCTGGTCCCGGGAGGTGGTGTGGGCCGGGTGCCCGGTGGGGTGGCGGGTGGGCGGGGGTGCGGCGGGGTGCGGGGCCGTGAGGTGGATGGGGTGGGAGGGGGTGCCGGGCCGGTGGGGGGGATCGGGGAGAATGGAGGCCGGATCAGCGGGTCGGAGCAGGGAGCGCGCAGTGGCGGTGGCCGGCGGGAGCGGGCGGGGGCGGCGTCGGGCGGGGAGTGCGCTGGCCGACGCGTTGGTGTTGCCGGTGGTGCTGGCGGGTGCGCTGGGGGCGGTCGGGCTGGCCTCGGCCGGGACCGGCGGCTGGTGGGGCCGGCGCGGCGGCGGTGAGGGCGGACGGGCACAGGCCCGGGAGGCCCGGGCGGCGGCCCAGGAGGCGTTCTACGAGCTGGAGGAGACCCAGCGCGAGGTGCAGCTCGCGGTGGAGACGGTCCGCGCGGCGGAGGAGGGCCAGGCGGCGCAGCGCGCGCTGGCCGACCTGGCGGCGATCTCCGGCCGGGTCGACCAGGTCACCGTGAACTACCTCGCCGCGCTCGACGCCCACAACCTGGACAGCGAGACCCTGGACGCGGGCACGGCCGCGCAGGCCAAGCGCCAGTTGGAGGACGTGAAGGGCCAGCTGGGCTCGGCCCGGGCGGAGCTGAACGACTTCCTGCGCCGGCTGCAGCCGACCGTCCAGCACGCCGAGCAGCAGCTGATGCGGGTCACCCCGGCGGTCGAGCAGGCCAAGCGCGCGCTGCTCGCGGCCACCACCGCGCTGGACGAGGCGCGCGGCGCCGGCCTGCGGGCGGACGACCTGGCGGCCCGGCTGGCCGAGCTGGCGCCCGAGCTCGGCCGGCTGAACGAGGGCCCGGCCCGGCACGGGGTCGCGGACACCCTGCGTCGCGCGGACGACGTGAAGCACCGCGCCGAGGCGATCGCCGCCGACGCCGGGCAGTTGCCGGAGCGGGCGCGGGAGATCGACCGGCGGGTGGCGAGCCTGCGGACCCGCATCCAGGCGCTGGAGACCAAGGCCGCGACGGTCGAGCCCGCGCTGAGCGAGCTGCGCCGCCGGTTCAGCACCGCCTGCTGGCAGGACCTCCAGCGGGTGTCGGACCAGGTCGCGGAGACCGGCCGCGCCGCCGAGCGCAAGCTCGCCGAGGCCGCCCGGGCGCGGGACGAGCAGCGCTGGGCGGACGCCACCGCCGCGATCGGGACGGTCCGCGCGCTGCTGGAGACCGCCGACGGCTCGGTGTCCGCGGTGAACGACCGGCTGCGGCAGCTGAACGAGGTGCAGCACGACCCCAACCGGGAGATCGAGCGTGCCCGTTTCGCGATCCGGGACGCGCAGCGGCTGGCGATGGCCGGGCGCAGCGCGCCGGACCCGCGGCACGCCGCCCCGCTGGACGAGGCGGTGGCCCGGCTGGACCGCGCGGTGGCCGCGCTGGAGGCGGCGGGCCGGCACCCCGACTACTGGCACTTCCTGACCGAGCTCGCGGGCGTGCGGGACACGGCGGCGCGGGTGATCGAGCTGATCCGCGGGGACCTCGGCGGTCACCGGTAGGACCGGGAATGCCGGCGGTCACCGGTAGGACCAGTGGCGCCGGAACAGGGCTCCCGGCAGCCACCTCCGCTGGGTACGCTGCCGGTATGCCACGCTACGACTTCCGCTGCCGCTCCTGCGGCGCCACCTTCGAGCTCCGCCGCCCGATGGCCCAGGCCAACGACCCCGCCGTCTGCCCGCAGGGCCACGAGGACACCGTGAAGCTGCTGTCCACCGTCGCCGTCACGGGTGGCGCGGCCGCCGCCCAGCAGGCCCCCGCCGCCGGGGGCGGGGGCGGTTGCTGCGGGGGCGGTTGCTGCGGCTGACCGGGGCCGGTCCCGGTCAGACCCCGACCGGCAGGGCGGACGCTCCGGCGAGGAACCGCCGGACGATCTCCTCCCCCGCCGTCACCCCCACCTCCGTCAGGGCGGTGACGCCGGGGGCCGTCCAGCCGCTGTCGGCGAGTTCGCCGTGTCCCGGGCGCCAGCCCGCGTCCGCCGCGAGCAGCAGGTCCGCGTCGAGCAGTGAGTCCCCGGCCGCCAGCACCGTGTCAGCGCCGGCGCGCCGGACGACCTCGGCCAGCGCGGCGCTCTTGGTGAGCGGCGCGGGCACCGCGTACACCTTGCGCCCCTGCAGGGAGACCGTCCAGCCGCGTTCGGCGCACCAGCCGGTCAGCTCGTCGAGCCAGCCCTCGGGCAGCGCGGCGCGCTCGACCACCAGGTAGGCGAACAGCTCGTCGGCGACCCGCCGCTTGTGCGTCCACTCCGGGTCGGCGCAGAGGGCGAGCCGCCGAGTCACCTCCTCCAGCGGGGCCGAGCCGGCCGCGATCCGCGTGGTGATCTCGGCCCGCCAGTCGCGGTCCGGCACGCCGTCCACCAGCAGTTGCCCGCCGTTGGCGCAGATCGCGTACGCGGGGACCCAGTCCGGCGTCGGGCCGGGCAGGTTGACCCGCCCGTACTGCTCCGGTGTCCGGGTGGTGGCCGGGACGAAGCAGACCTCCCGGGCGAGGTCGGCGAGCAGCCCGGCGGCCCGCTCGGTCATGAAGGACAGCGGCCGCCCCTGGTACACCTCGACGCAGAGCAGCCGCGGCGCGAGCCGGTCGGGCTCGGCCAGGGCCATGGCCCGTTCGGAGTAGATCAGCGTCCGGTCGAGGTCGCTGGCCACCAGAACACCCATCAGGAATCCCTCCCCGTAGTCTCGGTCGCGACGCGCCCATCGGTGAAGGCACGCCGGTCGGTCGCGGCACTCCGGTCGGTCACGGCACTCCCGTCGGCGCCGGGGCGCACGTCGGTAACGGCACGCCCGTCGCCCCCGGTCGCCCCGCGGCTGTAGCGGGGGTGGATCAGGCCGACGCAGGTGTACGGCAGGCCGTCCACCTCCTCGACCTCGACTCCGCGCTGGGCGGCGAGCAGCCGGACGTGGTCGAGGTCCGCGCCGGCGCCGCGCCGGGCGAGGATCCGCCAGGGGACGCGCCGCAGCAGCACCCGCGTCGTCTCGCCGACGCCGGGCTTGACCAGGTTGACGTTGTCGATGCCGTACTCGGCACTGATCCGCTCGACCGCGGCCCAGCCGGCCCAGTCGGGCTTCCGCCGCGGGTCGTCGGCGAGCCGGCCGGCGCCCTCGGCCACCGCGGCACGGACCTCGCCGAAGCGGGCGGCCACCGCGTCCAGGAAGGCCGCCGAGACGTCGCTCCCGGCCAGTTCGGCGTAGTGCTTGGCGCCGTGGAAGTCGTCCGGCCCGATCAGCCCGGCCCGCAGCACGGTGCGCGAGACCAGCCCGGAGACGGTGGAGTTGAGGCAGGCGGACGGGATCAGGAAGTCGTCCCGGGTGCCGTACGTCCGCACGCAGCGGCCCGGGTCGGCCAGCACCGCGAGGTCCGGGTCGAAGTCGGTGCCGGCCAGCGCGCCGGCCAGTTCACGGGTGATCGCGCCCTTGCCGGTCCAGCCGTCGACGAACACCACGTCCTGCGCGCGGTGGTGGGCCGCCAGGTACCGCAGCGCGACCGGGTCGATGCCGCGGCCGCGCACGATCGAGACGGCGTAGTGCGGGACGGACAGGCCGTGCGCGAAGGCCAGCCAGCGCCGGACCAGGATGCCGACGGGCGTGCCGGCGCGGGCCAGCGAGGCGAGCACCAGCCCGGGGCCGCGCTCGCGCAGCAGCGTCTCGGCGACGGTGCCGACGGCGAGCGCGATCCGGGCGGCGGAGCCGCGCAGTGCCTGCTGGAACAGCTCCTGGTACTCGGGGCTGGGCTGGTACTCGACCGGCAGCGACTCGGCGTAGTGCGCGCCGCCGTTCTGGACGGCCTCCTCACGCTCCTCGGTGGGGGCTTCGAGCGCGACCCCGGAGAGGTCCTTGAGCAGCCAGGCCACCTCCTCGGCCGGGTACGAGGAGAACCCCGGCCCGTACAGCGGCACGGGCAGCGACGGCACGGGCAGCGACGGCGACGGCGACAGCGACAGCGACAGCGAAACGGACCGCGGAACGGGCCCAGCCGTCGCGGCACCCCCGGCCACCGGCCGGTGCGAGGGCAGCACGGCGAGCACCACCCGGTCGGTCACCTGCCGCAGCTGGCCGAGCAGCGCCCGCTCGCCCTCGTGCAGCGCCGGGGTGTCGGCCGTGTCGTCCACCACCAGCACCACCGCGTCGAAGCGCCGCGCCGGGTCGCTGCCGGGGGCGACGTTGTACGCGTAGCGCTCGGGCGAGCCGCCGTCCTGCGGGTCGTCGTGGGCGGGGAAGGCGAGCCGGGTGCGGATGGCGTAGCCGGGGTCGTCCACCGCCAGGACGGGCGAGCGGGTGGTGGTGGAGAACCGGACGCGGTTGCCGCCGAGCCGTTCGTCGAGGGCGTCGGCCAGGCGCAGCGGCGCGTACATCAGCTCCTCGAAGCCGAGCACCAGCACCCGCCGTGCCCCTGTGGGCAGGGCCTCGGCCAGCTGTCCGGCGAGTCGGGGCAGTGCGGCGTCCAGCCGGGCGCGGTCGCGGGCGGTGAAGCCGTGCCGGCCGCCGTCCGGGAGTCCGGCGGGCCAGTCCAGCGCGATCCGGGCCAGCGGCGCCGCGGGGGCCGCCGGTGGTGCTTCCTCCGGTGCCGCCCCGGCGATCAGTCGCTCGGCCCGGGCCACGACGTCCTCGGGCAGCTCGACGGTCCCGCTCGCGGTGGCCACCAGGTCCAGCCGGACGCCGAGTTCGGCGGCGGCCTCGTCGAGCCGGCGCCGGTCGGCCGCGGAGCGCAGGTCCACCAGGGCGACCACCACGTAGTGGCCGCGGGGGTGGCGGGCGTGCAGGTCGCGGATGGTGTTGAGCACCGTGCGGCCGGTGGAGAACTCGTCGTCCACCAGCACCAGCGGCCCGTCCCCGGCGAGGAGTGCGGGGTCGGCGGGGAGCAGCAGGTGCGAGGTGGCGTGCGAGTGCTCCTCCTCGAAGCCGCCGACCGGGGCCAGGCCGGGCACCGGTCGGCGGGTGGAGTGCAGATAGGGGGCGTCCAGGCCGTCGGCGACGCTGTGGCCGAGGCCGGTGGCCGTCTCCGCGTAGCCGAGCACGACGGCGCGCGCGGTGGCCGCGGCGCCGAGCAGTTCTCGGACCCGGCGGCCGAGTTCGAGCCCGGTGCCGTGGACCACCGAGGGCCGCTGCGGCACGTGCTTGCCGAGCACGTTGGAGACCAGCAGGTGGGCGCGCTTGGGGTTTCCCGAGCGCAGCGCCAGGCCGACGAGTTCGGGGAGGCGCTCGGATCCGGTCAGCGCGATCCCGGCCCGGTCGGCGACCCAACGGCCGGTCCACGTCTGCGGTGTTGCTGTCACTGCTGGTCCTGCCTTCGATGGTGCGCTGGTGCGTTCGTGCATTGGTGCGTCGGTGCGCTGGTGCGCCGGTTCGTCGGTTCGTCGGTGCGCTGGTTCGTCGGTGCCCGCCGCTCACGGATCCGTCATATCCCCGCCGGGGGAACCGGAGGGAACGGCTCGGGTTCGGTCGCGGAAACAGTCAGCCGCACAGGCAGGCCGACAGCAGTTCCGCGAAGCTCACGTCCTCCCGGGCCACCCCGAACACCTCCGCCCGCAGCAGCACCCGCTCCGCCCAGGCCCGGTGCGGCCGGGCCTCGTTCATCTTGTTGGTGTACGCCGAGCGCAGTACCCCGCCGCCGTCCTGCTCCTGCCGGAGGATGTCTCGGGCGTCGCAGTACTCCTCGTGCGTGACCACGGAGAGGGCGTGCACGGCCGGCACATGGCTGGGGTGGATGCAGGTCTTGCCGAGCAGGCCGTTGGCCCGGTCGAGTTCGACCTCCCGGATCAGTCCGTCCAGGTCGTGTTCGATGATCCGTCGGCGGACCTCCTCCCCGGAGGCCCGCAGTGCCCCGGCAGCCCCGGCAGCCCCGGCAGCCCCGGCGGCCCCGGCGGTCCCGGCAACCCCGACAGCCCCGGCCGCGGCGGAGACGGACGCCCCGGCGAACGGGGTCCGGCGCAACTGCGGCTTGAACATCCGCTCCTGCACCGGGAAGTACTCCCAGACCGGTCCGGTGACGGTGTACCCGGTGCCGTCCGCCCGGCCGAGCACGTTGACCACGTCCCCGATCACCGACGCGACCAGCGCCACGTCGTACGCGGTGAGGTCGGGTGAGCGCCGCAGGCCGTACGCGGAGCAGAGGTCGGTGACGCCGAGCCGGACGGCGAGCACCCGCTCGCGGTGGCCGGCGAGCAGGTCGGCGATGCCGAAGAGCTGGTCCCGCCTGGTCTCCAGGTGGGCGAGTTCGGGCGACTCCAGGACGGGCATGGCGAACAGCCGCCGCCCGGTCGCGGCCTCGGCGGCGGCCAGCGCGGCCAGGTACTCGCCACCGTTCTCGGGGGTGAACTTCGGCAGCACGAAGCCGCTCAGCAGTTCGACGGCCGGTCCGAGGCGCCGGGCCAGGTCGAGGATCTGGGCGGCAGTGCGGACCCTGATGAAGAGCAGGGGATGGCTCTGTGCACAGGAGGTGAAATCCTTGACCAGGTCATTCAGTTGCTCGACCAGGTTCCGCTCGCCCGCGTCCACCTCGTGGTCGGCGATCGCGTCCTCCAGGCAGAGCACCATCGACACCACGCCCCGACCAGCGAGTTTGCGGATGTCGGCGGCCAGGGCGGGCCGGGTGGCCGGGCTGTAGAGGGTGCCGCCGAGGGCGGTGGCGAGCACCGTCGGCTCGCTCCGCACGTCGAACGGGCGCGGCTGTTCCAGGAAGAGCCGGCCGCGTACGTCCTCGGCGAGGTGGCCGAAATGGCGCAAGGTGCTCTCCTCCAGGAAGTGGACCGGCCCCCGGCCGGTTGCCGACGACACCCTGGTCAACCGGCCGACCGGGCGCCTTGGTTCCCGGGGCGCCTCCGCCGGGCGCCCCTGCGTCGAAACTCCGGGGACCTTTCGACCGCCCATCGTACGGACGGGATCCGGCCGGTCCCGGTTCCCCGGCACTGAACTCCCGGAACATCCCGGTCCACTTGGACGATCATGGGCGGAACGACGACGAACCCCGGAAACGACGGCGGCAAACCTCGGAAAGCGCAAGTCTTGGCAAAGTCCGACCCGGCACGGACCGGTCCGGTCACGTTGTCCGAAGGGGTGGCGAACAGGCAGGATGGTCGGCTATGACGCACGTGATGGCCAAGGGCGCCAACATCGCACTGCCGGCGGCGGTCCGCGCCGTGCTGCGCTGGAGCGCCACGCCCGGTGCGCCGGACGTGGACGCGTCGGCGCTGCTGCTCGGCGCCTCCGGCAAGGTCCGCTCGGACGCCGACTTCGTCTTCTACAACCAGCCCCGCCACCCCTCCGGCCTGGTCCGCCACCTGCCCAAGCAGCAGACCTCCGGCGGCGCCGAGATCATCGACACGGTCGAGGTCGAGCTGGGCAAGCTGCCCGCCGAGGTGGACCGGGTGGTGCTGGCCGGCTCCTCCGAGGGCGGACCGTTCCGCGCGGTGCCGGGGCTGCGCCTGCTGCTCTTCGACGCCACGGCCGGGGAGGGCGTGCCCGCGCTCGCCGAGTTCGAGATCGACGACGCCGAGAACGTCACCGCCCTGGTCGCCGGCGAGCTGTACCGCCGGTCCGGGTCCTGGAAGTTCCGGGCGATCGGCCAGGGCTACACCTCCGGGCTGATCGGTCTCGCCACCGACTTCGGCATCATGGTGGACGACGAGGCGGAGGCCGACCAGGTGCCCGCCCAGGTGCCCGTGTCCACCACCCCGTCCGGCACTCTCGACCCGCGCAGCACCGCGATGCCGGACCCGCGCTCGACCACCCCCGAGCCGGGCACCTTCACGCTGGCCCCGGCCGTCCCGCAGTCGCCGCCGGCCCAGCCGCCCGCCCCGACCCAGCCGCCCGCCCAGCCACCGGCCACCGCCCCGGCCCCGGCCGGCGCCGCGAGCGCCTCGCCCGCACCGGCGACCCCGCCGCCGCCCGCGGCCCCGCCGACCATGCCCCCGCCGCCCACCGCACCCCCGGGCCACCAGCCCGGCACCGGCTACGGCTACCCCCAGCAGACCGGCCCGGCGTACGGCCACCCCCAGCCGCAGCCCGCCGGCGGCTACGGCTACCCGCAGCCGGGCACCGGCCAGCAGCCCTACCAGCAGCAGCCGGGCGGTTACGGCTATCCCCAGCCGAACCAGCCCGTCCCGCCGCAGCAGCAGCGCCCCGCCGGCTACGGCTACCCGCAGCCCGGCACCGGCCAGCAGCCGCCCGTCCCGCCGCAGCCGCCGACGACCCAGCCCCCGGCCTCCACCGGCGAGGAGTTCGCGCTGCCCCCGCAGGGCCCGCAGTTCCAGCCCCGCTGACGCCCACGGCGGGGCCGCCCGACGGCCCCGGCCCCGCCGATACCCGGGCCCGGCCCAGCCCCGCTCGACCCCAGCCCCGGCCCCGCCGTGGAACCGCCGCGGAACCGCCGAGCCGCGGCACCGGCCCGGCACCACCACCGAACCGCCGACCGCCGACCGCCGACCGCCGTCAGTCGCTCTTGTACCCGCGCTGCCACTGCATCCCGAAGCCGTACAGCCGGTCGATGTCCGCCTGGAACCCGTTGACGTACCGAACCTCGCGGCGCACCGTCAGCTGGTTGTCCCCCGAGTTCTCGATCAGCACCACCGCGCAGGAGCGCGCCGCCCGGGCCCGCTCCTCCAGCTTGATCTCGATCCGCGGCCCGGTCTGCGGCACGATCGTGACCACCGCGTGCGACTGCTCGAAGGCCGGCGTGCCGTCGTAGATGTAGACGAAGATCAGCAGCCGCTTGAACTTGTCCTTCTTCTCCAGGTTGACGTACATCGTCTCGCCGGACGGCGCCCCGTACTGGTCGTCGCCGCTGAGCTTGATGTACGGCGCGTTCTGGAGGTCTCCGAAGAGCCCGCCGAGCGGCTGCACCACGCCGGTGCTCCCGTCGGAGAGCTCGTACATGCAGGCCAGGTCGAGGTCGACGTTCGTCGGCTCGGTGCCCTGCGGCGAGTCCGGGTCCTGCGGCCGCAGGATCCGCGGACTGAGGAACCGCTTCACGGACTCCCGGGTGCTCGGCCGGGCGGCGCCTCCGGCGCTCATCGTCCAGTGCAGGTTGACGTAGAGGTACCCGGTGGTGGCGGCCGACCCGGTGATCGCGTGCTGCGGGGCCGACTTGGTGAGTATGACCTTGTGCTGACCGCCGGGGTTGTCGAAGGTGTAGCTCTTGTCCCCGCGCAGGTACTCCCAGATCGAGACCATGCAGTCCTCTCCCCCTGCTCCCGCCAGGCGTTCTGACGGTCCGCCGACCAATGATCGGGCATCGGCCCGGCCGTCGGATACCCAGTCCGTCCCCTCCTCTACCCAACCGGGCCCGACCGGCGGGTCGATTGGCGGGAGGAAGCCGCCCTCCCGTAACATGCCGCCCCTTCGGACGCGATATCGTCTAGCCGCACAGGTGTCCCGTCCGCCCCTGCGCGGGCGCGGCGGGCCCGTCGTGCGGCGACGAACGAACCGTCAGGCAGCTCCCGCTCGGCGGGCCCTGACCGCCTGTGTCGCGCTGTGATCCTGTCCCCTGCGGAAACCCGAGGCCCGACCCGCAATGAACCTGACCTCCATACAGCTGGTCTGGACCGTCGTCGGCGGCGCAGCCCTGCTGTTCGTCGCCGTCCTGATGGCGACGCTGCGATTCAAGAGCTCGAAGAAGGACGAGTCCGGCGACTCCTGGGAGCGCAGCGAGGAGCGCCGTCGGCGCAAGGAGATGATCTACGGCATCTCCTCGTACACGCTGCTGTTCTGCTGCGCCGGTGTCGCGGCCGCCCTCTCCTTCCACGGCCTGGTCGGCTTCGGCAAGGAGAACCTGGGTCTGTCCGGCGGCTGGGAGTACCTCGTCCCGTTCGGCCTGGACGGCGCCGCGATGTTCTGCTCGGTGCTCGCCGTCCGCGAGGCCAGCCACGGTGACGCCGCGCTCGGTTCGCGCCTGCTGGTCTGGGTGTTCGCGATCGCCTCGGCCTGGTTCAACTGGGTGCACGCCCCGCGCGGCGTGTCGCACGACGGCGCCCCGCAGTTCTTCTCCGGCATGTCGATCTCGGCGGCGATCCTGTTCGACCGGGCGCTGAAGCAGACCCGCAAGGCCGCGCTGCGCGAGCAGGGCCTGGTGCCGCGCCCGCTGCCGCAGATCCGCATCGTCCGCTGGCTGCGCGCCCCGCGCGAGACCTACGCGGCCTGGTCGCTGATGCTGCTGGAGAACGTCCGCAGCCTGGACGAGGCGGTCGACGAGGTGCGCGAGGAGCGCCAGGCGAAGCTGGACGCCAAGGCCCGCGCCCGTACGGCCGACCGTCGCGAGCGGGCCGAGCTGAAGGCCATCTCCCGGCAGGGCGGCATGCTCGCCCGGACCCGCGGCGGCCGCCAGGTTCCCGCCCTCACGGCTGCCGGAGACGGCCCGAGCGCTACGGAGCCTGCCCTAGCCGCGGGATCCGACGCCACCACCTCGACCTCGACCTCGCTCCTGTCCGGCGACTCGCCGGAGCCGGCCGCCCTGGACGCCGGCCGCCGCCCCCGCGCCGCCGTCGGCTCCTCGTACTCGTCCTCCTCCTACTCGTCCTCCTCCTACTCCTCGTCCTCGTACTCGTCGTCCTCCTCCGGCACCGGGTCGTCCCGCAGCGGCTCGGCCATCGACCTGACGGCCGACGACGACACCCTGTCGATGCCGAAGCTGGACTCGCTGGAGCGCAAGCTGCGCGCGATCGAGCAGCAGCTCGGCTGACCCCGGCACCCCGCGGCCACGACCGCGGAGCACGAGGAACGGCCGCCCCCGGGAAATCCCGGAGGCGGCCGTTTCGCTTGCCCTGCGGACTACTTTCCGGTGCCCGGGCTACTTTCCGGTGCCGACCAGCTCCGGTTCCTCGTCCGCGCCCTCACGCCGGTTGCGCAGGATCGACGAGCCGAGCGCCAGCCCGATGAAGGCGACGCCGATCAGCCCGGTGACGATCTCCGGGATGTGGTACTTGATCCCGATCAGCAGGATCGCCGCCAGCGCGCCGATCGCGTAGTGCGCGCCGTGCTCCAGGTAGACGTAGTCGTCCAGGGTGCCCTTGCGGACCAGGAAGACGGTCAGCGAGCGGATGTACATCGCGCCGATGCCGAGGCCCAGGGTGATCTGGAAGATGTCGCTGGAGATGGCGAACGCGCCGACCACGCCGTCGAAGGAGAACGAGGCGTCCAGGACCTCCAGGTAGAGGAAGAGGAAGAACGCGGCCTTGCCGCCGACCTGGACGATCGACTTGCCGGCCTTCTCCGCCTCCTCCTCGCGCTCCTCCTCGGCCTCCAGCCCCGACTCGAAGATCGAGGAGAGGCCGTTGACGGCGAGGTAGGTGACCAGGCCGAGGACACCGGCGAGCAGAACGGTTTCCGCGTGCTCCCCGGCGAAGAAGTTGGAGGCGAGCAGCAGGGCGACCAGGGCGACGACGGTGGAGAAGGCCTCCAGCTTGCCGACCTTCTCCAGCGGGCGCTCGATCCAGGCCAGCCAGTTGTAGTCCTTCTCCTCGAAGATGAAGTCGAGGAAGATCATCAGCAGGAAGACGCCGCCGAAGGCCGCGATGGCCGGGTTGGCCGCTTCCAGGTACTGGCCGTAGGTGAGGCCCTCGTAGGTCTTCTCGGAGTGCAGCGCGAGGTCGATGACCGTCGCGGGGCTGAGCTTCGCGGTGAGGCCGACGACCAGCAGCGGGAAGACCAGGCGCATGCCGAAGACCGCGATGAGGACACCGACGGTCAGGAAGATCTTCTGCCAGTACGGGTTCATCCGCTTCAACACCGTGGCGTTGACCACCGCGTTGTCGAACGACAGGGAGATCTCCAGGATGGAGAGGATCAGCACGATGCCGAAGCCTTGGGCTCCCCAGAGCAGTCCGGCCGCGATCAGGCCGATGGCGGTGATCGCGAACGACCAGCCGAATGTGCGGAGGAACACGGGAGTTGGCTACCTTTCGGGTTCTGGCCGTGCCGGGGGCGGCCTCGTCCCCGAGACGTCCTGACCGGGCCCGGCCCGGTCAGGTCACCCCCGCACTGCCCTCTGTTCTCATGATCGGGTCGGGTGCGACAAGTCCGATTTCCGCCTTTACTGTACGTTCACGCCGAAGTCGAGCGCGATGCCACGCAGGCCGGAGGCGTACCCCTGGCCCACTGCGCGGAACTTCCACTCGCCCGCGTAGCGGTACAGCTCACCGAAGATCATCGCGGTCTCGCTGGACGCGTCCTCGGACAGGTCGTAGCGGGCGATCTCCTGGCCGTCGACCGAGTTGACGACCCGGATGTAGGCGTTGCGGACCTGACCGAAGTTCTGGAGCCGCGCCTCGGCCTCGTAGATCGAGACCGCGAAGATCACCTTGTCGGCCTGTGCCGGGACGAGGTCCAGGCTGACCAGGACCACCTCGTCGTCACCCGTTTCGTCGCCGCCGGTGAGGTTGTCGCCCTGGTGCTCCACCGAGCCCTCGGGGCTCTTGAGGTTGTTGTAGAAGACGAAGTACTCGTCACCGAGCACTCGCCCGCCACCGCAGATCAGGGCGCTCGCGTCGAGGTCGAACGGGGCGCCCGTGGTCGAACGGGCGGACCAGCCGAGGCCGATCTGGACCTGCGTCAGGTTCGGCGCGGCCTTGGTGAGCGAGACGTTGCCACCCTTGGCGAGCGTGACCACCATGACGTTCTTCCTCCCTTGCTTCTCCCGGGGCGCCATCCAGGTGTAGTCCCCCGCGGCCCCGGCCGACCGGTTCTGGTCGGCTGAACTTCCTGAACTCACATCCTCGCAGTGCGAGGAACCGCCTCGGCACCGGGCCGGACGAAGCCGGGGCGGGGCCCGGCCGACCCGGGGGGGGGGGGGGCCCCCGGGAGCGGGCGGCCCCCCCCGCCCGCCGGGGGCGGGGCGGGGGGGGGGCGGTGGGCCCCGGAAGAGGGAGGG